>JBGSSR010000215.1:0-30135 GCA_041736905.1 Sphingomonadaceae bacterium
GCCGGTCATCCGGCACGATTCCGCCGCCGAATAGGCCGCGCCCCCGCGCCGCTTTGCCAAGCGCGCACTCCCGACACACTTCATTTCCGCCGCGCCGCTGCCCATTGGCCCTGCGCGCCGCGACTTATAATCATAGGAATACCCATATGCTCGGCTCCATCGCCAAATCCTTGTTCGGTTCATCGAACGACCGTTATGTCAAATCGCTCCGCAAAACCGTGGAAAAAATTAACGCGCTTGAACCGCAGATGCAGGCCCTGTCCGACGACGAATTGCGCGGCCAAACCGACCTGTTCCGCGCGCGCGTCGCCAATGGAGAAACGCTCGACAAACTCCTGCCCGAGGCGTTCGCCACTGTGCGCGAAGCCTCGGTCCGCGTGTTTGGCATGCGCCATTTCGATGTGCAAATGGTCGGAGGTATCGTCCTGCATCGCGGTGAAATTGCCGAAATGAAAACGGGTGAGGGTAAGACCCTCGTCGCAACGCTTGCCACCTATCTTAACGCTCTTGAAGGCAAGGGTGTGCATGTGGTGACCGTCAACGATTACCTCGCCCGCCGTGACGCCGCGGAGATGGGGAAATTGTATGAATTCCTTGGGCTGTCCACCGGCGTTATCGTGCCCAATTTGCGCGAAGAAGAGCGCCGCCATGCCTATGCGTGCGACATTACCTATGCGACCAACAATGAGCTTGGCTTCGATTACCTGCGCGACAATATGAAATTTGAGCGGGCGCAAATGGTGCATCGCCCATTCAACTACGCGATTGTCGATGAGGTGGACTCCATCCTCATCGACGAAGCGCGCACACCGCTGATTATCTCCGGCCCCACCGATGATAAATCGGAAATGTATGTGTCGATGGACGCCATTGTGAAGCAACTGGCCGAAGACGATTACGTCAAAGACGAAAAGGCGCGCAGTGTCCTTTTGACCGAAGACGGCACCGAAAAGGTGGAACGGATGCTGGAGGATGCCGGACTGCTGATCGGCAACAACCTCTATGATATTGAAAATACGCAGGTTGTCCATCACCTTGATCAGGCCTTGCGCGCCTGCACCATGTTCAAACGCGATACCGACTATATCGTGAAGGACGGCAAAATCGTCATTATCGATGAGTTTACCGGCCGGATGATGGATGGTCGCCGCTGGTCCAATGGCCTGCACCAAGCCGTCGAGGCGAAGGAGGGCGTGAAGATTGAGCCGGAGAACCAAACGCTGGCCACCATCACCTTCCAGAATTATTTCCGCATGTATCCGAAAATTTCCGGCATGACCGGCACGGCGGCGACCGAGGCACCGGAATTCTTTGCCATCTACAAGCTGAACGTCGTTGAAATCCCGACCAACGTGCCAGTGAAGCGGATTGACGAGGATGACCAATTCTACAAAAATACGGTCGATAAATTCGCCGCCATCGCCAAAACGATTAAGGAAAAACAGGACGAGGGGCAGCCTGTTCTGGTCGGCACCGTGTCGATTGAGAAATCTGAATTGCTGTCCGACTTCCTGACCAAGGAGGGCGTGAAGCATGAGGTGCTGAACGCCCGTATGCATGAGCGCGAGGCGCATATTGTGGCGCAGGCTGGTCGGCTTGGCGCAGTCACCATCGCCACCAACATGGCGGGCCGCGGGACCGACATTCAATTGGGCGGCAATATCGAATTCCGTATCAACGACGAACTGTCTGAGATGGAGGACGGGCCGGAACGCGACGCCGCGATTGCGCAAATCCGCGAAGAAGTGCTGGCGGAACGCGAACAAGTGCGCGCCGCCGGTGGCCTGTTCGTGCTGGCCACGGAACGGCATGAAAGCCGCCGGATTGATAACCAGTTGCGCGGGCGTTCGGGGCGTCAGGGTGACCCCGGCCTGTCGCGGTTCTATCTGTCGCTGGACGACGACCTCTTGCGCATTTTCGGCACCGAAAGCCTGTTTGCGCGCATGATGAATTCCAGCCTTGAGGATGGCGAAGCCATCGGCGGCAAATGGCTGTCCAAGGCCATCGAGACTGCGCAGCGCAAGGTTGAGGCGCGCAACTATGACATCCGCAAGCAACTGGTCGAATATGATGACGTGATGAACGACCAACGCCGCGTCATTTACGACCACCGCGCCGAGGTGATGGACGCAGACGATGTAGGCGACATTGTCGAGGACTTCGTCGCGGACAGCGTCGGCGATTTGGTGAATCGCACCTGTCCAGAGGGCACCTATCCGGAACAATGGGCGATTGCCGACCTGAAGAAAGGTGCAGAGGATTTGGTGGGTGAGGAATTGCCCATCGACGCTTGGCTGGACGAGGAAGCGATTGAGCCGCAAATGATTGAGGAGCGGTTGAACGCGCATGTGGCGAACACATTGGCGGCGAAGAAGGCAGACATCGATCCATCGGTTTGGACTCAGGTGGAAAAATCCATCCTGCTGCAAACTTTGGATGGTCGGTGGAAGGACCATTTGGCGACATTGGATGCCCTGCGTCAGGTCGTGCATTTGCGCGCCTATGCGCAGAAAAATCCGGTCACCGAATATAAGCGGGAAGCCTTCGTCCTGTTCAACAACATGTTGGACGCCATCCGCGTGGACGTGACCAAGACGTTGTCGAAAATCGGCTTTCAGGTGCAACAGCCGGAATTGATGGAATTGCCCGAACTGCCCGATTTCCTGACCACGCATATCGATCCGTTCAGCGGCGATGATAATACGTTTGATGACGACGGCGGCACCTTTGGCACCGTCGCCAACACCTTGCCCCCGCGCCAAATGGCGAGCGGCGGGGACAACCCATGGGCGGGCGATCCCGACATTCGCCGCAATGACCCATGCCCATGCGGTTCGGGTCGCAAATATAAGCATTGCCACGGTCAATTCTAAAGCCACCTTACGGCAACGTGTTGAAAAATCGGGCGGGTTACAAAGTGGTGTGGCTCGCCCATTTGTTTGTCCAAGGCGGGGACGTTACTGCGCCGTAATAATTTACAAATCGGTCTTTACACCTGCACAATTGCCTCTAAGTTACCGCTCACGAGATGGGGGGATACCATCCAAATAGGTCGCATTGTCTTTTAACTTCGTTTGGCGGAGATTAATGATGGCCGACTTTTTTGGAACCACGGGTGGCGATTCTTACACCGGCACGGCTGGTGCCGATACCATCCATGACGGCAATGGCGGCAACGACACGCTAAGCGGCGGCGATGGTAATGACCAGATAACCGTCACCAGCGGCATCGATACAGTCAACGGCGATGCAGGTGACGATGTGTTGATTGTCGATTGGAGCACGCTGCCCGTCAATGCTCAGTTCACTATTGTGCCGGCGCTTAACGGAACCTTGGGCGGCTATGACGGCCAGTTTTATGGCAATGGCAGCCATTACGTCACGTTCAGCTCAATCGCGCGATTCAATATCAGCACCTATTTGGGCAATGATTCCATCATCACCAGCGCGGGCGACGATATCGTCAACTCGGGTGATGGCGACGATGACGTTAATGTCGGCAGTGGCAATGACACGGCGGATGGTGGCTTAGGCACTGACCGGATCAGCGCCGATTTGTCGGCCCAATCGGGCGCGATACTGTTGAATTTGAGGACCAATAGCTACACAGGGGCCGTCGGCAACTTCACCAACTTCGAATTGTTCGGCACCGTTACAACGGGCAGCGGTAATGATATCCTTGTCGGCAGCGTCGGGACTTTTAACGAGACGATTAATTCCGGCCTTGGCAACGACAGCGTCACCGTCGGCGTGGGTATCGACGTCGTCAATATGGGCGGCGGCAATGACACGCTTGTCATCGATTGGGCTAACCTTCCTGTCAATGCGACTTTCAGCATCCCGTTAAATGTGAACGGACCATTGGGCGGATACGACGGCCAATTTTACGGCAATGGTAGCCATTACGTCACGTTCACTTCGGTCGAAAATTTCAACATCACCACCTATCTGGGCAATGATAGCATCGCGACTGGCGCGGGGGATGACGTTGTCAATGCGGGCGATGGCGGCGATGATGTCAATGTCGGCAGCGGCAATGACACGGCTGATGGCAGCTTGGGCACCGACCGCATTAGCGCAGATTTATCAGCGCAGACGGGCGCAATCCTCTGGAATCTGCGCGCCAACAGCTATACCGGCGCGGTTGGCAACTTTACCAACTTCGAATATTTCGGCACGCTGACAACGGGCAGTGGCAACGATGTCATTGTTGGCGGCTTGGGTACCTTAAACGAAACCATCAATTCCGGCCTTGGCGATGACAGCGTTACGGTTGGTGAAGGCATCGATACCGTCAACATGGACGAGGGCGATGACACGTTGGTCGTTGATTGGAGCGCCCTGGCGGTCAATGCCTCCTTCAGCTCGGGGCCATCCATCAATGGCACATTGGGTGGATACGACGGCCAGTTTTACGGCAATGGCAGCCATTATATTACGTTCACTTCGGTCGAGCATTTCAATATCACGACGTACTTAGGCAACGATATAATCATTACTGGCGCGGGCAATGATGTTGTCAACGCGGGCGATGGCGGCGATGACGTTAATGTGGGCAGCGGCGACGATACGGCGGATGGCGGTGATGGCACCGACCGCATTAGCGCGGATTTATCGGCGCAGACGGGTGCAATCCTTTGGGATTTGGCGACCAATAGCTACAGCGGCCCTGTCGGCAACTTCGCCGACTTTGAATTTTTTGGCACCGTAACAACAGGCAGCGGCAACGATGTCTTGGTCAGCGGTGCAGGCGGCTTCCACGAAACCATGAATACCGGCCTAGGTGACGATAGCGCCACCGTGCGCGGCGGCATTGATGTTGTCAACATGGCCGAAGGCGATGATACGCTGGTCATCGATTGGAGCACGATTGCAATCAATAGCTATTTCAACGTTGGACCATCGATAAACGGCACCTTGGGCGGCTATGATGGTCAATTCTACGCCAATGGCAACAATTACGTCACGTTCACTTCGGTCGAAAATTTTCACATCACCACCCATACAGGCAACGATACCATTACCACTGGCGCGGGGAACGATATCATCAATGCGGGCGATAACGGCGATGACGTCAACGTCGGCAGTGGCGATGACACCGCCGATGGCGGCTTAGGCACTGACCGGATTAGCGCCGATTTATCGGCACAATCGGGCGCAATTCTGTGGAATTTGCGCACCAACAGCTATTCGGGTGCCGTCAGCAATTTCACCAACTTCGAATATTTCGGCACGCTGATAACGGGCAGCGGCGATGATGTGATCGTCGGCGGCTTGGGCTCATACAACGAAACCATCAATTCTGGCCTTGGTAACGACAGCGTCACGGTTGGCGTGGGTATCGACACCGTAAATATGGGCGAAGGCGATGACACGTTGGTCGTTGATTGGAGCACCCTAGAGGTCAATGCCTATTTCAATTCTGGTCCTTCCATTAACGGAACGATAGGCGGCTACGACGGTCAGTTTTATGGTAACGGTGCCAATTACCTGACGTTTACGTCCGTCGAGCATTTCCAAATCACCACATATTTGGGAAATGATTCCATCTTTACTGGCGCAGGCGACGATATCGTCAATGCAGGCGATGGCGGCGATGACGTGAATGTGGGCAGCGGCGATGACACGGCGGACGGCGGCAATGGCGTTGATCGCATCAGCGCGGATTTGTCGGCGCAGACGGGTGCAATCCTCTGGAATCTGCGCACCAACAGCTATTCGGGTGCAGTCGGCAATTTCACCAATTTCGAACATTTCGGCACGCTGACCACCGGCAGCGGCGATGATGTTATCGTTAGCGGCGCAGGCCAATACAATGAAACCATCAATTCGGGTCTTGGTAACGATAGCGTCACGGTAGGCGTCGGTATTGATACCGTCAATATGGGTGCGGGCAATGATACGTTGGTGGTCGATTGGGCCGACTTAGCCGTCAATGCGTATTTCATAAGCGGGCCATCGGTCAACGGCACCCTTGGCGGCTATGATGGCAATTTCTATGGCAATGGCAGCCATTTTGTCGCGTTCAGTTCGGTCGAAAACTTTGACATTACGACCTCTTCTGGGACCGATTCTATTGGCACGGGCGCTGGCACGGACCGTGTGAATGCGGGCGCGGGCAACGACGGTGTGAACACTGGCGACGGTGCGGATATCATCATCAGCGGCGCGGGCAACGACACCTACAACGGCGGCAACGGACGCGATACGCTGGACTTCAGCGGCGCGTCTTCGGCGGTTAACGTCAATCTCGCGCTCGGCACGGCCAATGATGGCGACGGCGGCGTTGATACAATAAGCAATATGGAAATTCTCATCGGGTCCAATTTTGGCGATGCCCTCACCGGCGGTCAAGCCTCGGAAGTGTTCTATGGCGGGGGTAGCGGCGACACCATGGCGGGTGGCAACGGCGGCGATTTCTATGCCGATGTGGACGGAAGCGACACGATTACTGAGGCCGTGGGCGGCGGTATTGACACCGTGCGGGTCAATGCAAGTTCCTACACCCTGGGCGCGAATGTTGAGAATTTGACTGCTAACTTCGTCAACTTTACCGGAACCGGCAACGCGCTGAACAACACCATCGTCGGCTTTACGGGCAGCGATATTCTGGATGGCGGCGCGGGCAATGACCTCGTCATGGGCGGCGGCTATGTAGATACGGTCATCGGCGGTGATGGCGATGACATCGTGCTCGGCGGGCAATTGGGCGCGAACCTTTTGGTCAATGGCAGTTTTGAAGAACAAGCCGCCGGTGTGGACTCGCGCACATGGATTATGACCGCACCCACCGGAGATTACAGCGGCGTTCCCTTCCGTCATGAGAGCACCATCTTAAACGGTTGGACGGTCAGCGGCGGGATTGTGGAATATAACACCTATGGCAGCAACGCCAATTTCGCGACGTCCGACGGCGATGCGGCATTGGACATGACGTCCTTACCCAACAGCAACCTGACCATGTATCAGGATATCGCGGGCATTGTTGACAATGAACCTTTGGTCCTGTCGTTCGACGTTGCCTTGCCCACTGGAGGCGCAAGCGGGGCAAGTCCCGATGGGGTTTTGGAAGTGTATTGGAACGGCAATCTGGTCGGCACGATTACGACGACTACGACCGAAATGACTCGCTACACCTTCCTATTGGACGGTGTGACCGCTGGCAGCGGTGTGGGCGGGGCCAACCGTTTGGAATTCCGCGAAGTCGGCAATGGCGCGGATGCACGCGGCACCATTCTTGACAATGTCCAACTCAACCGGATGGAGCATGATGGTTGGGACGATAGCCTTCTGGGCGGGGCCGGTGCCGATAGGCTGTTTGGCGGGGCGAGCGCCGACACACTCAACGGCGGATTGGGCGCGGATAGCATGCGCGGCGCGTTGGGTGATGACACCTATTATGTCGATGATGCGGGCGATTCCATCATCGAATATGACGGCGAGGGCAATGATTTGGTCAGCACGTCGTTGAACACCTATGCGCTCGGCGCGCATCTGGAATATCTGAATTTCACGGGAAGCGGGAATTTCACTGGCACAGGCAATACCCTCAACAACATCATTAATGGCGCGGCGGGTGCGGACACCCTCGACGGTGGCGCGGGCGATGATGTGTTGAATGGGCACGACGGCGACGATACGCTAACCGGCGGCGCGGGCGCGGACTATATGGTCGGCGGCACGGGGAATGACACCTATATTTCTGATCTTGCAGACACTATCATTGAAGAAGTGGGCGAAGGCACAGATACAGTTACAACCGCCGCAGCGACCTTCACGCTTTCCGCAAATCTGGAAATTTTGACCTTTACTGGCGTCGGCGATTTCGCGGGCACGGGCAATGGAATCGCCAATGTCATTACTGGCCTTTCGGGTAATGATAGCCTGAACGGGCTGGACGGCGATGATACGTTGAATGGCAATGACGGCGACGACACCCTTAATGGTGGCACGGGCAACGACACCATGACCGGCGGGATGGGCAATGACGTCTATTATGTGGATAGCGCCGGTGACGCCGTTGTCGAGAATTCCGGCGAAGGCATCGACCGCGTTGATACCATCCTGTCCAGCTACACATTGGGCGATGATCTTGAAAATTTAAGCACGGTCGGTGTCTTTGCTCTTACCGGCACAGGCAATGGCTTGGCGAATGTGATTACTGGCGGGGCGTCTGCCGATACTCTGTCCGGCCTGGGCGGCAATGATACGCTAGTTGGGAACGCGGGTAACGATACGCTCAATGGCGGCACCGGCGACGACACGATGGCGGGTGGGGAAGGCAACGACACCTATACCGTCGATAGCTTGGGCGATGTGGTGACAGAGGCGGCGTCGGAAGGCACCGATACCGTCAACACCTCGCTGAACAGCTACACCATTGCCGCGAATGTTGAGAACGTGATCTTCACCGGCGTCGGCGGTTTCACTGGCACCGGCACGGGCTTTGGCAACCAGATGACCGGCGGCGCATCGAACGATACGTTGAACGGGGAAGGCGGGTCGGACCTACTCTTCGCAGGGGACGGAGACGATATATTGAACGGCGGCTCTGGCGCGGACACCATGGTGGGCGCGATGGGCAATGACACCTATTTCGTCGATAACGTTGGCGATGTGGTCGATGAGGCCGCTGGTCAAGGCACAGATACGGTCAGCAGCAGCATCAATTACATACTTGGGGTCACAATCGAAAACCTCATCCTGACCGGCGCGGCGGTAACGGGGACAGGGAACGCGACCAACAACACGATTACCGGCAGCAATATCGCCAACACTCTGAATGGCGAGGCTGGCGACGACAACCTGATCGGCAATGGTGGCAATGATACGCTGAACGGTGGTGACGGCAACGACACGCTGAACGGTGGTGCGGGGTCGGACACCATGGCGGGCGGTGCGGGCAATGACACTTATATTGCCAATCTGGCCACCGATGTTTTGACCGAAGCGGCGGGGCAGGGGACTGATACGGTCAACACCTCCATCACATGGACGCTGGGCCTTAATTTTGAGAATTTGGTTCTGACCGGCGGGTCGGGCGTGAATGGCACCGGTAACACCGCGGCCAATGTGATTACAGGCAACCTTGGCCCCAATATTTTGGCGGGGCTAAGCGGCAATGACACATTGGTCGGCGGGGCGGGCAATGACCGGCTGTCGGGCGGTGCGGGCACCGATACCCTAATCGGTGGGTCAGGGGCCGACACCTATCAATTGGTCGATGCACTGGACACCGTGACCGAGGCCGTGGGTGAGGGCACCGATTTGGTGCAGGCCTATTTCGATTACACGCTGGGCGCGAATTTGGAGAATTTGAACCTCTTTGGCAGTGCGCTTGTCGGGACCGGCAACGAACTCAATAACCGCATTATCGGGACCAGTGGCAACAACACGTTAAGCGCCATGGCGGGCAATGATTACATCTACGGCGGCGGCGGCAATGACAGCATCAGCGGCGGCGCAGGGCGTGATTTCCTTTATGGAGAGGCGGGCGCGGACCGGTTTGTGTTCGACGATGGCGATTTTGGCGGGGTGACATCGGGCACCGCAGACCTGCTTCGCGATTTCAGCCTAATCGATGGCGATATGATTGACCTAAGTCTGGTCGATGCCATCACGGGCGGCGCAGACGATGCGTTCAGCTTCATCGGCAACACCGCGTTCACCGGCACGGCGGGCGAGCTTCGCTATCAGACCAGCGCGACTGCGACCATTGTGATGGGCGACACGAACGGTGACGGTGTGGCCGATTTTTGGATCGTACTCACCGGCGCACATGCGTTGGATGGAGGGGATTTCTGGCTGTGACATTGACCCACAACGGCGGGCGGTTATGATGCCGAAAAAATGAATCGGGAGACACGGTATGTCGCGTACGATTTTGGCATTTTTGGCATTCCTTTTATTAGCGCCCGCCGCATGGGCGCAACCATCGGGCAAGGTGACGGCCCCTTGGCCGCGCGAGGTGCAGTCGATTTACGACGGCTTTAAGGCGCAATGCATCGCGGGCGGTGGCCGCTTCGTGCCGGACAAAGCCAACTTCGCGCACCAAATAGAGGTCACCAACGACGGTAAAGCTGACTGGCTGGTTGAATATAGCGCATTGGATTGCCGGATCACGGACGTTATCCGCAATTCGGACAATCCGCCCATGACGATGAGCTATTTTTGTGGGGCCAGCGGCGGCTGCGAAGTGACCATTTACGGCTCTTCAAAAACAGGCCTTAAAGAAATTTACAGCGGTACTTTGCGCGGTTGGACCGTTGTCGATCTCGCCAAGGGTCGCAAAGGGTTGGAGCAATCGGTCCATGGCTCGGCGTGCGGCGGGGCAGGTGCGGAGGTATGCCTTGTTACTATCGCCTGGAACGGCCGCGATTGGGATGTGGTCAAGACCTACAAATGGACCGATGCCGATTATCGCGCGGAACAAAGGCGTCAGGAGGCATCGCGCGAAGTGTATCAGGAGGGCCCGCGTCATTCCGCCCGTTGGGAGTATGCCAGCAAGGATGATGTTGCCATCGCTTATGTCATGGACCATCCCGAATTGCCAGTCATCGCGCTGCGCTGCCTCCCCACGGGTGGCGTATTTTTGTCGGTGATGCCCGCAGAAAAGACGCCTATTCCAACAGCGGGCCGGCCATTGTTGCTGGACTTTTATGGCTCAACTGAGGGCATTCAAAGTACACAAGCTCTGATGAAAGATCCCGCCAGCACCGATTATAATGGAGCGCTCGACCCGCCGCTTCAGGCTCTGCTCAGCGGGCGGGATGATGGATTGCAGCTTCTGCTCAGCATCGATGGCGGGCAGGAGTGGCAGGAATTGACCTATCTTTCCACCGCGGGTTCGACCGCCGCGACGCGGTCCATTGAACAATTTTGTGCCAAACAGGCTGGCGCCACATCCGCGACGCAGGCATCGGGTAAATCGCCCGTCGCTCCGCTTGGTATCGTTGCAGGATATTATTTGGATGAGTCGGAATCGTGCACCGCTAAGGACTATGTTTCACTCATCTTCTACGACGGCAAACGTTGGGGCCTAATGTATGGCGGTGGACGTGAGGAGTTGGAGAAAAACCAAGTCGGCCCACTCGGCACCATCAAGACTTTAGGCAAAAATCGGTATTTTGTGTCCGAATGGCAGACTGAGGTTGAGGTGCTGTCCCCCACCCGCATTCGCTTAACCATCCAAGATAGGGGTCCACCAATGCGTTGGTGTCCGGCGGACCAGATCGCGCCGAATTATCGCGTGAAATAGCGCCGAAACACCGCGCCGTAAAAACATGCGGGCGGAGGAACACGCCCTCCGCCCGTTTCATTGGGTAAACAGGCACGGGTCGCAAGTGCCTGCCTTCCCCCCTGAAACTGATTTTAACGCTTGGTCGTGCACCAATAGCGTTGGCTGTCATAATAGCCGTCGGCGCATTCCTCATCGGTGTCTTTGCCATAAATTTTGGGCGGGTTGCTGCTTTTGGGTTCGCAATAATCGGTGTCAGAGGCGATTTGCCATCCTGAGGGGCATCCTACGCCTTTGGAGGGACGCTCAACCAAGCCCTTATCGGTGCCTTGCGCATAAGCGGGCGCGGTCAGGCCAGGGGTGACGACCACGGCCAGAAGGCTAAGGTTCAACGCGGCAAGGCCAAGGCCAAAGAATTTCGTTTTCATGGGTTTCCTCCAGAATAGTGACGCCACCGGCACTTCCCGTTGACATGACGTTCTTGTAAAATTAGCGTTCATGAAAGTCTATGAACGGCGATATGGTGCCATATCATGGCATGGGGCCGGATAGACGGGGGCGGGCGGTAACTCCTTAATGGAGTCGGCCCAAATGGGGGACGGGGTTTGTTACAAATTGGGAGTCCGGTAATGCCGGAGCGGGTCAAGTCGCCATGGAATTGGCGACAAGTGGGCCTTTTGCTGCTGGCCATCATCGCGGCGCAGGCGTTTTACTGGCTTGTTCTGGACCAACATCTGTTCAACGCGCCGCGCGAGGAAGCGCCGCCTATGGTGGAGCAAACGGTAACGGAAATCGCGCGATTGACCGATGTGAACCCCGCCGCCGTCGCAAAGGCGCAGTTTAAGGCAACGCCTTTACCACACACCCATTGCTGCGACCCCGCCGCCTTTGCGGTGCGCATACAGTTTCAGGTAGACGAAGTGCCGGACAGCGGCCTGGGCGTCATATCGCTGCTGCAAGTTGATAATTATCGCATGGCGGTTAACGGCTCCACCCTTGTCGCGCCCGGGCGGATGGCGATGCAGGGCGGCAGCTACCATGGGCAACGCACCCATTTGACGCGCATACCGGCGGGCTTGTTGAAAGCCGGCACCAATGAGTTGACCTATGTCACGGTGCGCAATGGCTTTCCCTATACCGACCTCTACCCGCCGTTGATTGGCGTGTATAACGCGATGCAGGCGTTTTCGGCTTCGCGGATTTGGTTGGTGTACGACTATCACATCGTGATTGGCGTGTTGCTTGCTCTGCTTGGCTTGATCGCGGCGATCATGGTGCTGCGCTCCGACGATTGGCGGTTCGCGATGTGGCTGAGCCTGCTCTGCGCGGCGAGCGTGGGTCAGGTGATTTATACGATTTGGCTCGATATTCCGGTCGATGGCTTTGCGCGCATGGCGCTATTCTTTGCCGTAAATATGGCGATACCGACGGCGCTGCTCTGTTTCGTCGATAGCTGGACCGGGCGGCCGATGCGGTGGCTGCAACCCGCCGCGATTGGCGGTTATGTGGCGGCGATGGCGGCTATCATTTACTATCTCTACAATGTGCCTATGCCCGATGGCTATGACACGCCGACGGTGATGTGGATTTGGTTCCTGTTCGTCTATGCCGCCGCTGTTGTCGCACGTTTGCTCTGGCATTTCGCGGCGCAGCGGGAAACGCGCATTATCGAAAGCGCGCTGCTCACCGTGCTGGCGGCGACGATTGCAAAGGATGCACTGGCGGCACAATGGCCGGAATGGGCCTTGGGGGAGGGCAATTTGCTTGCTGCTTCGCCGTTCCTTTTGATCGCTATGATGCTGGCCTTTGTCGCGCGCAATTTCCGCCTGTTCCAATCGCAAAACGCATTGTCGGCCATGCTGCAAACGAAGGTGGAGCAGCGCGAGGCCGAACTGGCCGAGGCCTATGCCCGCGAACAGGACCTCGTCCGGCAACAGGCACATGACGCTGAACGCCGCCGGATTATGCAGGATATCCACGATGGCCTGGGCAGCCAATTGATGTCGATGATGCTCTCCGCCCGATTGGGCAAGGCCGAACCCGCGGCGGTGGCGGAGGGGCTTCAAGGCGTCATCGATGAAATGCGGTTGATGGTCGATTCGATGGATTCTGTGGGGGAATCGCTGCCCTCCGCCCTCGCCACATTCCGCGCACGCGTCGGCCCGCGTGTGGCGGAGGCTGGTTTCAAAATGGCATGGCAGCAACCGGACAGCTTTGCCGCGCCCGAATACGGCCCGCGAGACGTGCTGCAAATTTTCCGTATTTTGCAAGAGGCAGTGACCAATGCGCTGAAACATTCGGGCGGCAATGCGATCAAAGTGGCGGTCGAACCGCAGGCCGATGGCGCTTTGTCCATCGCCATATCCGACAACGGCATCGGCGGCGCGACGCAAGGTGAGGCGGGGCGCGGCATGGTGAATATGCTGAGCCGCGCAAAGGCGGCGGGGGCAGCGCTGTCCGTCGTATCGGAGCCAAGCGAAGGCACCCGCATCGCCATCCACTTGCCCGCCCGCGCACCCCAAGCGGCGGTGGCATAATCCATGGCATATGGCATCGCCTTGGCCCGTGTTAGGACACGCATATGAGCACCGACCAACCACCTCCGCCCGCGAGGATCGTCATCATTGAGGACGACCCGATGGTGCGGCAATATGTGTCCGCCATCATCAACGATGCGCCGGATTTGGAGCTGGTCGCCATGGCCCCAGACTTAGCCACCGGACGCAGCTTCATCGCGCACAATCCCGACCTGTTCTTAATGGACATCGGCCTGCCCGATGGCAGCGGCTACGACCTGGTGCCGGAGATTAAGGCCGGTTGCGATGCCCGCGCGCTCATTCTCAGCAGCTTTGGCGACCGCGACACGGTGGTGCGTGCCTTGCAGGCAGGGGCGGACGGGTACCTGCTAAAAGACAGCACGCCGCAGCAGATTTTAGACGGCATCGCCACCACGCTGGACGGGCGCGCACCGGTTAGCCCGTCGGCGGCGATTTACCTGCTCGATTATCTGCGCAGCGGCGGCGGAACAGTCGGCGCGTCGGCGGCAGACATTGCCGACGACCGCCTAACCCCGCGCGAAACCGAACTGCTCCGCGCATTCGCCTCGGGCCAAAGTTATAAAGAAGCCGCCCGCACCCTCGGAATTTCCCCTCACACCGTGGGCAACCATGTCAAAGCCATCTACCGCAAACTGGAAGTCACCAGCCGCAGCGAAGCCATTCGCACGGCACGTGGAGTGCGATGAGCAAGGTTCAACGTAATAGCCCTAAGCTGCGCAACCGCAGTTTAAATCCAGAAATCAGCCACATCCAGCACTTGCACGCCGGTCAGGACAATCCAGAAATCCGCCGCGCCATCGCCATCGGTGTCGCCCATGACAATCGTGCTGGTCGCGCTGCTTTGATATCGTAATTCGCCCGCAGTGTTGCTGAACCCTGCAGTGCCGATAAAACTGAACGCATCATCTGCGCCGCCGGTAACGGCATCCATCGCGCTTAGGTCAATGGTGTCGCCGTCTGACAGACTGAAATCGCGGATGAGGTCTGCTGTGGCCGAGGTCGCGCCGATAATATCGCCGTCATCAAACGCAAACCGGTCTGCGCCTGCCTGGCCATACAAGAAATCGCGCCCCGTGCCGCCGCTAATGACGTCATTGCCGGTGCCGCCATAGATGTAATCATTGCCGGAAAGGCCGTTCAAAGTGTTGGCGCCGCCGTTACCAATAAGGCGGTTGGCGAGTTCATTGCCTGTGCCGACTAGCGCCGTGCCGGTGAGGTTCAGGTTCTCCAAATTATCGCCCAGCGTGTAATCAATGGTCGATTGCACAAGGTCCGTACCTTCGCCCACCAGTTCGGTGATGATATCTAGATTGTCCACAATCTGATAGGTATCTGCGCCCGCACCACCGGTTAGGCTATCGCTGCCAGCCCCGCCGGAAAGACGGTCGTTCCCCGCGCCACCAATGAGCGTATCGTTGCCGCCAAGGCCAGCGAGAATATTCGGGCCTAGATTACCGGTAATGATATTGGCCGCCGTGTTCCCCGTGCCGCCTACGCCAGACCCACCGGTCAACGTGAGGTTTTCGAAGTTGTTGGCCAAAGTCCAAGTGACAGCCGAGGTGACGATGTCTGTCCCTTGGTTCGACAATTCGGTGACCACATCGGTGGTCAGATTGACCACATAACTGTCGTTCCCCAAACCACCTGCCATCGTGTCCGACCCTGTGCCGCCGTCGATGACATCGTCGCCATCACCGCCGTTTAGGACGTCCGCCGCTGCGCCGCCGTTTAGACTGTCATTGCCGCTCAACCCGTTGAGCGTGTCTGCGCCGCCCAGACCGTTGATTTCATCCGCGCCATCGCTGCCATTCAGGGTGTCGGGCCCATTGGTGCCAGTGATGCCATTGACCAATGGCGGGGCGACCAGCAGCAGGTTTTCGCTACTCAGCACACCCCCGGTCGTGGTGACATTGATGCGGACAAGCGCTCCTGTGGCTGTCACAGCCTCCAAAACATAGGTGCCCGCCGCGCCGGTAATTGTGTGGCTAACGACGTTCAATGCGACGAGATCAATGACGTCCGCACCGGCGTCGAAATCGGCGAGTGTATCAGTGTTGGTGGTAGTGGAATCGTTATTGTTGGCATACCGGAAGATATCCGATCCTGCCCCACCATAGAGCATATCGGCCCCCGAACCACCGATTAGGATGTCATCGCCATCCAATCCATATAGGGTTTCCGTTCCACCCGCCCCCGTGATGATATTGGCCGCTGCGTTGCCCGTGCCCGTCAAACCAGAGGTCACCGTTAGATTTTCAAAGTGGTCGGCCAAGGTATAGGTCATGGTGGCAATCACGGTATCTGTGCCTTCGCCCGCCAGCTCAATGACCGTGTCGCCGACTTCATTGACAGTATAAGTGTCATTGCCAAGGCCGCCGGCCATCGTGTCCGCGCCCAAATTGCCATTGAGCACATCATTGCCCGAACCGCCGGTCAACGTATCGGCGAGCGCGCCGCCGGTAACCTGCACCGACTCAACCGAGATCAGGGTTTTGGTCCCTTGTCCCGTGACATAAACGCCATCGCCAGTGAAAGTGAACGCTATCGCGGTGCCTAAAGACGAATAATCCAGCACCGCCGTATCTTGGCCCGCGCCGCCGTCCAACGTATCGGTCCCTTGGAAATCGGACAGTATGTCATCGCCATTGCCGCCCAGCAGCATATCATCGCCGGCATCACCGCGCAGAACATCCTGCCCATCGCCGCCGTTAAGGGCATCATCGCCGTTGGCACCGTTCAACGTGTCGTTAAACGCGCCGCCGGTTAATGTGTCGGCATGCGTTGAACCGTTGATGGAAATTTGTTCAATACTGAACAAGCTAACGCCATCGGCACCACTTTGGTATGTTGCGCCTTCGGCTAACGCAAATGTCACGCCATGCACCGCGCTGCTGAGGAAGAGGGTCGCGTTGTCGAAGCCTGCGCCGCCATCCATAATATCAACGCCTTGTCCGCCGCTGAGCTGATCGTCGCCCGCGCCGCCGCGCATGATGTCGTCGCTGCCGTCGCCGCTTAACGTGTCATTGCCATCGCCGCCGTCCAAGTCGTCGATGCCTTCCCCGCCCAAAAGCACATCATTGCCCGCATCGCCGAAGATTTGGTCGTTCTCATTCTCGCCCCGGAGTTGGTCATTGCCGACGCCACCGTACAGCACATCATTGCCGCCGCCGCCGCGAACGTCATCATTGCCTATGCCGCCGGTCAACCGGTCATTGCCGAACAGTCCGAAAATCTGATCATCGCCAATGCCGCCGGTAACCGTATCAACGGAGTTGCTGCCTGAAAAAATAAGCCGTTCAATGCTGCTGACCACCATGCCGCCGTTGGTGACGCCGGACCCCGAGGACAGGTCCAATGTGAAATCAGTCGCGGCACTGGTCATAAACAGATTCAGCGTGTCGAACCCGTCGCCGCCGTCGATAATGCTGTTGATGACATTGGTGGCGTTATAGATGCTAAAGTTAATCCGGTCATTGCCATCGCCTCCGTAAAGCGCATCAGCAGCGGCTCCACCGTTGATGGTGTCATCACCACCGCCACCGCGCAAAATGTCATTGCCCGCGCCGCCGATCAGGCTATCATTGCCAATGCCGCCGGTTACATCGGACCCGCCTAGGCCGGCGTTGAAGGTTATCCGCTCAATCCCGCGAACAATTGTGCCCGCAATGTTTTGATCCACCGAGGTATCGGTCAAATCGAAGGTGATGAAGCCGGTGTAATTGTCGCGGCGCACAATAGCATGGTCGAAACCCGCGCCGCCGTCGATCAACGCATCGCCGATGGTATCAGAATATTGTTGGCGGAAATCGCCGGAATATTGTTCTTAATTCAACAGGCTGTTGATCACATCATCGCCATCGCCGCCGTAAACGGAGTCCACACCGCCTAATCCGTTCAGGCTGTCATTGCCCGCACCGCCGTTAATGATATCATCGCCTGCGCCGCCGCCAATTAGGTCATTGCCGTTGGTGCCGATGACGTTGTCATTCGCGCTGCCCGTGATGAGTTCGACGGACTCGATACCTTGCAATAGGGTGCCACCTACGGATGCGGACACGACACTGTTGCTAAGGTCGACGACCATCGCCGTGGCCACATACCGCCGGTCAATTTCGGCGCGGTCATTGCCGTCACCCCCATCCAGCAGGGTATCGGCCGCATCGCCCAATTCCTGTTCACTCAACAGCACGTCATCGCCGCCGCCGCCGCGCAAATCGTCGGCACCTCGTCCGCCATCCAACCGATCGTTCAGCGCCCCGCCGGTAATATCATCGCCGCCACTGCCGCCGGTGAAGTTCATGCGCTCCACCCCGCGCAAAGTGGTTCCGGCGAACACCGAATCCACATTGGCATCGGCAATGCTGACCGTCAGCCCGACCGTCTGGCCGGAGCGGTTGATGGTCGCGAAATCCTCACCCGCGCCGCCATCGATAAGGGTATCGACGGCGTCCACGACATACTCGCCAGTTTCATAGTCATAATTATAATCGGTGCTGGTCAATTCATCATTGCCGTCACCGCCCGATAGGCTGTCCGCGCCAAGGCCACCATTCAGCGTATCATTGCCCGCGCCACCATTTAGGATATCGCTGTCATTTTCCCCCTGAAGATTATCATTGCCGTCACCACCGTTGAGTGTGTCGGTACCGCTGCCTCCGGCCAGATAATCGGAGCTATCCCCACCGTTCAGCGTGTCGTTGCCATTCAGCCCATACAGATTGTCAGCACCGCCGCCGCCAGACACAACATCATTGCCATCACCCGCGTAGAAGGTATCGCTATCGGTGCCACCGGTCAGGGTGTCGTTGCCAGAACCGCTGGTGAAATTCACGCGTTCAATATTGCGGATGACCGTCCCGCCGACGATCTGATCCGCCAACGAAGTACCGTCAAAAACCAACGCGCCCGTCTGGTCCGATTTGTCGAGCGAGAGGAAATCAACGCCCGCGCCGCCATCGATTAGGGCGTCTTGCACACCGTCCGTTGCCGCAGAAACGCTTATCGTATCATCGCCGTCGCCGCCCAGCAGGCTATCGCCCCCAAGGCCACCGTTCAACGTGTCATTGCCTGTGCCACCGTTCAACGTATCGGCACCGTTGCCGCCGTTCAAACTATCGCCGCCGCCGCCGCCGTTGAGGGTATCATTGCCATCGCCGCCGTTTAACGTATCAAACAACGCACCGCCCGTGATGCTGTCATTACCGCTGCCGCCGGTGAAGGTCACGCGCTCCACATTGCGCACAATGGTGCCGCCCGCGTCCTGATCCACCGTCGGATCGGCAAGTGAAAATACGATGGCTGCGCTGACATTGCTGCGCACGATGGTCGCGGCATCTTCGCCGTCAACCAATGTGTCGATGGCGCCATCGGCCGTGTTGCTGTTGATCGTGTCGTTGCCAGAGCCGCCCGACAGGCTATCGATGCCGTTGCTACCATCCAACGTGTCGTTGCCCGATCCGCCAATAAGCACGTCATCACCGATGCTGCCGTTCAGCACATCGTCGCCCGCGAAGCCATTCAGAGTATCGTTGCCGCCACCACCTTGTAAATTGTCGCGGCCAATCGTGCCCGTTACGGTGTCATTGCCATTGCCCATCGTGAACGTCACGGCCTCAATGCCAACGATGGTTGTCCCGCCGGAGGTGGAGGCAACCGATGCATTGGATAAATCAAACACCTGATCCACCGCGCCAGTGCGCGTGATGGTGGCGCTATCCAATCCTGCGCCGCCGTCGATCAGGCTGTCCTGCGGGCCGGTGCTTTCATAGTCGCTGGTAATGACGTCATCGCCATCGCCCCCGCTCATCGCGTCGATGCCCGATTGCCCGTTAAGCGTATCGTTGCCGATACCGCCAAACAACGCGTCATTGCCGTTTTGGCCCTGCAAAGTGTCATTGCCAGCATCACCATTTAGGACGTCGTCGCCTGTTCCACCATCCAACTGATCGCGGTCCGCACCACCATTTAGTGTGTCTGTACCGTCCCCGCCGTTCAGCGTGTCCAGCCCACCACCGCCATTCAACGTATCGTCGCCGGTATGGCCGCTCAAACTGTCGTTGAAGATGCCGCCGGTAACAAGGTCGGCGCCCTGCGTGCCGGTGAAGGTCACCCGTTCAATCCCGCGCACAATCGTGCTACCCATAAAATTGTCGACCGTGGCATCGGCAAGCGAGAACGTCACGCCAACGGTATGCTGGGTCAAAACAATGTTCGCAACATCAACGCCAGATCCGCCATCGATGAGTGTATCGAAAACGCCCGCGGCTTCATTGGAATTCAGCGTGTCGTCACCTGCGCCGCCGGATAGGCTGTCCACACCTGCGCCGCCATTGATGTTGTCATTGCCATCGCCGCCGATGATAACATCATCGCCTGCGTCTCCTTGCAGGCTGTCATTGCCCGCAAGCCCGTTGATGGTATCATTGCCCGCGCCGCCGACCATTACGTCATTCAATGCGCCGCCGGTTAGAGCGTCATTGCCCGAACCGCTGTAAAATTGGATGCGTTCGATGCCGCGCAATTCCATGGTGCCAATCATCTGACTGGCTAAGGATAGGTCCAGCGTCACGTCGGTCGTCAAAAACTGCATTTGCAAATTCGCAAAATCCACGCCGTCGCCGCCGTCGATCAGGCTGTCGTAAGCCGCGAGATTGTCTGAACTCAGCGTCAGTGTGTCGTCGCCCGCGCCGCCGCGCAGCATATCGACGCCTTGGCCCCCGTTCAGCGTGTCATTGCCAGCATCGCCGTCGAGCGTATCATCACCGGCATCGCCGTTTAGGCTGTCGGCATCCTCGCCCCCGGAAATCGCATCATTGCCATTGCCGCCGTAGATATTGTCGCCGCCCGCGCCGCCAGATAGCGCGTCATCGCCATCGTCTCCGACCAGTTGGTCACTTCCCGCGTTACCATTAAGAACATCGTTTCCTGCGCCGCTGAATAAGCTGTCGTTCAATGCGCCGCCGGAAATCGTATCGACCCCGCTGCCACCTGTATAGCTTAGTGTTTCAACGTTGCGAATGGTCGTCACGCCAACGATTTGGTCAGTGCCCGCGTTCAGGTCGATGGTCACTGCGGTGGTCAGTGTGCTGAGATTCAAAGTCAGGCTGTCAATATCGGCACCGCCATCGAGCAAAAGGTCGCTGGCGTCCCCGTTCAAGCGGTCAAACCCATCGCCGCCCAATAGGCTGTCCGCCCCTGCGCCGCCGTCCAGGTCGTCATTGCCCGTGCCACCGTTCAACGTATCGTTGCCGTTTTCGCCCAAGAGATAATCAGTGCCCGCACCGCCCGATAGCAAGTCATTGCCATCGCCGCCGCGCAGGACGTCGAAATTGTCGCCGCCAGTAATGGTATCGACGCCCGCGCCGCCTTGATATTGTAGTTGCTCAATCCCGCGCGTGGTCACGCCGCCCGATACGAAATCGACATTGGGGTTGGAAATGTTCAGCATGAATGCCGCGGCATTGCCGGTGCGGTCCACGTCCAAAGTATCGGACCCCGCGCCGCCATCGAACACGGTATCGCTGGCATCGCCATTGATAAGGTCACTGCCATCGCCGCCGAAAAACTGGTCCGCGCCCGCATCGCCGGTCATGGTGTCATTGCCATTGCCGCCGTTCAGCACATCGTTTTCCGTGCCACCGATTAGGTCATCGGAGTCTTCGCCGCCATTCAACGTATCGGCCCCTGCGCCGCCGACAAGATAATCCTCGCCCGCGCCGCCGGACAGAATATCGTTGCCGTTGTTGCCGCTCAACTGATCGCTTGAGTCGCCGCCGGTAATCTGATCGCTGCCCGTTCCGCCGCGATAGATGAGGCGTTCGATGTTCCGGACGGTTGTCCCATCGGCCACTTGGCTGACCGCCGGATTGGCGATGCTAAGCACGATGGTGCCGGTGGAGTTGAGTTTTTCTATCGTCGCGGTGTCGAGCCCTGCGCCGCCATCGACCAGCGTGTTCTTATCGCCCACCGTTTGCGTAGTGCCTGTTATTGCATCGGTGAAGCTTTGCAGGGCGTAGATATAATCATCACCATCGCCGCCGGACAGGCTATCCGCGCCACCCTCGCCGTAAATTTCGTCATTGCCCGCGCCGCCGTTCAATGTGTCGTTGCCCGCGCCGCCATAGAGGTCATCCGACCCGCCGCCGCCGTTCAAAACGTCATTGCCGTTGAAACCCAACAGCGTATCGTTCAGCGCGCCGCCAGTGACCGTGTCCACGCCCGACCCGCCGGTGTAGCGCACGCGCTCAATGTCGCGGATCGTGGTGCCGTCGGCGACATAGCTGACCCCCTGCACGCCAACGCTGAAGGTGATGGCAACCGTGCTAATCCGTTTGTCGATTTCGGCATAGTCATTGCCCGCGCCGCCATCGATGAGGGTATCGCGTGCCGTGTCGGTGACTTCGGTGCCGGTGTTGAAATCATAAAATCGGGCCAGCGAATAGATGACATCATCACCATCGCCGCCCGATAAGCTGTCCGCGCCGCGTCCCCCATCCAGGCTGTCGGCACTGCCGCCACCATTTAGGGTGTCCGCGCCATCGGCCCCGTTCAGGGAGTCAATGCCATCTTGCCCATTGAGTATGTCGTTGCCAGCGCCGCCATGGATGCTGTCGCTGCCACCGCCGCCGTTCAGTGTATCGTTGCCATCCGCACCGCTGAGGTTATCGCTATCCGCGCCGCCGGTGACGACATCATTGCCCGCACCGCCGGAAAACTGCATCCGCTCAATCCCGCGCACAGTCAGCGCGCCGAACACAAAGTCCACATTGGGGTTGGCAATGCTAATCGTGACCGGCGTGCTGCTACCCACCGAGAAGTTGAGATAATCAACGCCCAGGCCGCCATCGATAAGCGTATCGGCGCCATCGGCAGTGATAGTATCATCGCCCGCGCCGCCCGAAAGGCGATCCGCGCCCGCGCTGCCCGTGATACCATCCGCGCCGCCGCCGCCGCTTAGGACATCGTTGCCCACGTCTCCGATGAGCGTGTCATTCAAATCGCCGCCGGTGATGGTGTCATTGCCGCTACCGCCGCTAAAATTCAGCCGCTCAATGCCGCGGATGGTCATCCCCTCAACGGTTTGCGTGACCGATGGGTCAGCAATGGACAGAGTAATGCCGACCGTGCTGCTGCTGCGCGTTAGGGTCAGGAAATCGATGCCTGCGCCACCGTCGATTTCGCGGTCGACAATCGTTGCGCCATCGTTGCCGGTGGTGATGCTATCGTCGCCATCGCCGCCCAGCAATATGTCACGGCCCAGACCGCCGTTGATGGTGTCATTGCCGCCAAGGCCGGAAATCAAATCCGCCGTGCTGCCGCCGTTCAGGAGATCGTTCCCCGCCGTCCCGTTCAAGATTTTCAACGCAACGTCGGACAGCAACGCCGTTTGATCGGCGAAGGTCACTTTCTCCACATTGGTCACGGTGTCCACGCCATCGGGACTACCCACGCGCAGGTCGGTGATCGTCACAACTCCGTTCAAGTCGCTAAAACTATAATCTGCTCGGTTGCCGGACAGGATGATGCGGTCCGTCCCTGCGCCGCCGTCGATGGTATCATTGCCTGCGCCGCCGGTCAGCACATCGTCGTTGTTGCCACCGTTTAGCACGTCATCGCCCGCGCCGCCGACCAGCACATCGTTGCCGCTATTGCCAAACAATTGATCCGCACCTGCCGCTCCGGTCAAAGTCTCAATGCCGCTGCCGCCGTAATAGAGCATTTGCTCAATCCCGCGCACAACGGTGGTGCCGATGGTCTGGTCCGCCGTGATATTCAGGTTCAACGTCGCCGCCGTGGTGCTGAGCGTCCGGTCGATCAGCGCAACGTCAAAATCCGCGCCGCCGTCGATGAGGGTATCGGTGGTCGCATCGCCGGAATAGCTATAGCTTTTTAAGAGGTCATTGCCATCGCCGCCCGACAGGCTATCCGCCCCTTGCCCGCCGTCGATATCGTCAATCCCTGCGCCGCCACTGATGGTATCATTGCCGAGGCCGCCCTCGATAATGTCATAGCCATCGCCGCCCGACAGGACGTCGTTGCCGCCGTTGCCATAAAGCTTATCGTCCAGCGCACCGCCAGTGATGGTGTCCACATTGCCGCTGCCGTAATAATCAACGCGTTCGATGCCGCGCACGACGGTGCCCGACAGCGTCTGGTCGCCCGATGCTGTTACGTCGAGCGTAACGGGGCCAGACGCGCCATTCTTGTCGATGATCGCATAGTCGATGCCATCACCGCCATCAATCAGCGTATCGGTCGTGCCATCGGCATATTCGATGCTTTCGATTACATCATCGCCCGCTCCGCCCGACATGCTATCCGCGCCGCCAAAGCCGCTGAGCAGGTCGTCGCCATCGCCGCCATTGTGCGTATCCGCGCCCGCGCCGCCGGACAATAGGTCGTTGCCCGCCCCGCCGTCGAGCACATCGTCACTGTCATTGCCATACAGCTTGTCATCGCCGTCCGCGCCGGACAGCACGTCATGGCCCGCATTGCCGCTGAGGTCGTCATAAAACGCGCCGCCCGTGATGGTATCGACGCCCGATGATCCGCCATAGACCAAGGTCTCAATGGAGCGGATGATGGTCCCCTCAACATTCTGGTCGCCAGCCAGCCCCAAATCGATAGTGATCGCGGCGGTGGAAAAATCGCGGATAAGCCGCAAACTATCGTCCCCTGCGCCACCATCCAGCAAGGTATCGCGGCTGCCATCGCCGTAATTGTCGCTGTACAATATATCCTGCCCGTCGCCGCCCGACAGGCTGTCTGCCCCCGCAAAGCCGTCGAGCCGATCATCGCCCGCATCGCCCGACATGGTATCCGCGCCCGCGCCACCGGCCAGATAATCGGCATCATCGCCGCCGGACAATATGTCGTCGCCATCAATACCAAACAGGGAATCCGCCCCTGCGCCGCCATTCAAGGTGTCGTTGCCCGCATCGCCGCTCAACTGGTCAACGCCCGCGCCGCCATTGACGGTGTCGGTGCCATCACCGCCCCAGAGGAGATCGTCGCCGTCCCCGCCGGACACGTTATCATTGCCCGCCTGACCAAAAATCTCATCGGCCAAATCACCGCCGGTTAGCGTGTCATTGCCGCTGCCCGAGACGAAAAACACGCGCTCAATATTGCGCACGATGGTGCCGTCGACATTTTGCTGCACCGCGGGGTTGGCAATGCTGAACGTAATCGCGGCCGTGGAATAGAATTTCGAAAATTCGGCAAAATCGACGCCCGCGCCGCCATCGACCAATAGATCGTTGTTGGGAATGTCGGTGTAGCTGAGTGATTCGATGTCATCATCGCCATCGCCGCCCGAAAGGCTGTCTGCGCCTGCACCGCCGATTAGCAAGTCCTCGCCGCCGCCGCCGTTTAGGACATCATTGCCACCGTTGCCAAACAGCCAGTCGGTCAAAGCGCCGCCGGTGACCGTCTCGGCAAAGCTACTGCCATAAAAATCCAGCCGCTCTATACCGCGAATAATGGTGCCACCCGCATTGCTATCCACCGCCGGATTGGCAATGGACAAAGTCAGGCCAGAGGTCGCGTAAAATCTTGAGAATCGGAGATAATCCGAGCCTAGGCCGCCGTCGATTACCGCGTCATAGGTGCCGTCGTTTTCATCGTCGGCGTATATATAATCATCGCCATCGCCCGCATCGATGGTATCGACACCGCCGCCGCCATTGATGTAATCACCGCCCCCGCCGCCGATGATGATATCATTACCGCCCAGTCCGTAAAGCCCATCACTTTCCGGCGTGCCGGTCAACGTATCGTTGCCCGCAGTCCCTTGAAAATCGCTCATTTTGACACCCGACTATATATTGTAGCTTTTTATATGGTGCGACTTGAAACGGACGGTGTCAGACGCACCGCACTCTGTAAAGTGCGATAAACACAGTCATGTGTCATTTTGATTTTCTAAGGCTATAGGCGCGCAAAGGGCACGAAAGACTAAAGCCAGAAATCCGCCCCATCCAATGCATGCGCGCCAGTCAGCACGATCCAGAAATCCGCCGCGCCATCGCCATCTATGTCGCCCATGACAATGGTGCTGGTCGCGCTGCTTTGATAGCGCAATTCGCCCGCCGTGTTGCTGAATGCCGCCGTGCCGATAAAGCTGAACGCATCATCTGCGCCACCAGTAATGGCGTCCATTGCGCTCAAGTCAATCGTATCGCCGTCGGTTAGGCTGAAATCGCGGAGGAGGTCAGCTGTCGTCGATGTGGCGCCCAACACATCGCCATCGTCGAACACAAACTGGTCCGCGCCCGCTTGGCCATAAAGGAAATCACGACCCGCGCCGCCGCTGATGGTGTCGTTGCCGGTGCCACCATAGATATAATCATTGCCCGCCAAGCCACTCAAAGTGTTAGCGCTGCCGTTGCCGACAATGCGGTTGGCCAGTTCGTTGCCCGTGCCGACCAAGGCCGTGCCGGTGAGGTTAAGGTTCTCTAAATTCGCACCAAGCGAGTAATTTACTGTGGATTGCACCAAATCGGTTCCTTCATTGGCCAATTCAGTAATCGTGTCGAGACTATCTACTATCTGATAGGTATCCGCACCTGTGCCGCCGGCCAAGTTATCGGTGCCCGCGCCGCCGGACAAACGGTCATTACCAGCGCCGCCGATGAGTGTATCGTTACCTCCAAGTCCTGCCAATGTATTTGGGCCAAGGTTACCAGTAATTATATTGCCTAACCCATTGCCTGTTCCGAAAATAGAAGCACCGCCAAGTAAAGTTAGATTCTCGCAATGCTCACTTAATCGCCAATCGGCGCTGGAATTGATAACATCAATCCCACCATTGGCTAATTCCACAACTATGTCGCCATAGAAATTTACGATATAGGTGTCGTTGCCCGTACCTCCATACATCCCATCGAAGCTGGTCCCGCCATCCAGAATATCGTCGCCCGCGCCGCCATAAAGGGAGTCAGTTTCCGCACCACCGAGCAGGGTGTCATTACCGTCGCCGCCAAAAAGACTATCACTGCTGCCTAGCCCATTCAGAATGTCATCACCGGCGCCGCCTGTGATGGTGTTAGCAAGATGATTCCCGTTTCCAACAAATGTCGAAAGCCCAATGTAGGTCAAGTTTTCTAGATAATTGGCTAGGATGTAGGTGCTTAATGTTGTTTCAATGGTGTCTCTATCCAGACCTTGGGTTTCAATGATGATATCCCCGATGTCATCAACTACATAAGTGTCCTCGCCCGATCCACCGGTCATTGTGTCGGCACCGGCACCACCATTTAAGACGTCGTGATTGGCGCCCCCGAGCAGCGCATCATTGCCATTTCCGCCATTTAGGACGTCGTTTCCATTTAGACCGGATAAGGTGTCATGGCCGGTGCTTCCATTGATTTGGTTCGCACTATCGTTGCCGACGCCGTTAAAATCCATATTGCCGGTGTAGGCCAAATTCTCGAACGGTGTAGAGAGTGTATAGCTGTTCAGCGTCGTTCGAATGGTATCAATGCCCTGATTTTGCTGCTCAACAACTGCGTCGGCGATGTCGTCTACGACATAAATGTCATCGCCAAACCCCCCGACCATTCGATCCGCACCGGTACCTCCATTTAATGTGTCGTTGCCGTCGCCCCCATTCAAAATGTCGGCATCGGCCAAACCATTAAGGATGTCATCCCCACCAAAACCATTGATTTCATCGTCGGCCGCCGTACCGGTTAAGGTGTCATTGCCTGCTGTGCCGTCGATGGGAGGCGCGACAATTGTAACAAGGACGTCGCTGGTTACAATGGCTGTGTTTATATCAATGACGAAATTAACCGTCGCTGTGACCGCTTGTAGTCGATAATTCGAGCCAACCTGCGTAATTTGGAACGAATAGATTTCCATCGCGCTAAGGTCGATAACATCAACGCCCGATTCAAAATCAGTAATGACATCGCGCGATGAACTCGTCGAGTCCCCCGTACGGCGATAGATGAAGCGATCCGCACCTGCACCACCGGTCAGGATATCCGCGCCAGTGCCGCCCGCAATTTGATCGTTGCCTGCACCGCCATTGATACTATCTGCATCATTACCGCCTTCGAATATTTCGGCACCAGCGCCACCGAATAAAATATCGCTTCCATAACCGCCGAAGATGGTACCGGTAATGACTCCATTTTCACCGTGATAGGTATCATTTCCATTCCCGAAGTAGATATTGCCAGTTATGGTGCCGGTATTTTCAACAACATTGATCCCGACGTTTATGAATAGTCCATTCTCTTCCAAGCCTGCAAAATCGACGTGACCAAAAATCTGACCGCTATTGGTAACGTTGAAATATTCAACGTTGGAAGAATAGCTTTCTTTAAATGCCCTTATCGCAATATCTGCCGAAATGAGGCCCGAATTGGTGACTGTCCCAATGCCAAATACATTGCTGCCGGTAAACCGAATGCCAATGGATTGTGAGGTGTTGGAATTGGTTTCGACGATGATTTGACCGGAATTGTCTACTGTCATCATCGCGCTATAGGATGTTATCCCAATCGCAGAATGCTGCCCGGATACAATTATGTCGCCGGTGTTATTCACGTCAAAATGATTGTAAGCGGATATTCCAACCGCACTCCCGGTCCCTGCATCTACAGATACAAGTCCACTGTTATTAAAGGATCCAGAACTGGGGCTATCATAGGCTTGGGCTGCACCGCGATCAACTTGCGCAATAATGCTTCCAGTATTTGTTATGTCTCCTTCTCCGGCAATGACAATAACATTTCCATTCTGAGTACTATCTTCATTTATAACAGATATTATTCCATTATTTTCAAGTTCATGAAGGTAAAAGAAACTTATTGCGAATCGAGCTGCTGTGGCATCGTTATAAATTACACCATTATTTACAAATGGGGCGCCGGTATTGTTGTGCCCACCAAAAATGGCTGCCGTTGAATCATCATAGGCTACCCAAATTTCGTCCTCTCCAATCGTGAAGGGTTCGGATGGGTTGAAATAATTCGCGCCAAAACTGCTGGTTGTGATGTCAGCTCCCGGCAAAATCCCCGGCTGTGGCGGCAACGCACCGGATTGGATGGCTGCCAATCCCGAGCTTCCCGCCGTGAGGGATGCTACCAAAGAAACGGCCAATCCCGGCTCCACGAACGTGGTTTGTTTTGCTGTGCTGTATGTTACATAAGTAATGCCATCATAGGTTACTGTCGCCCCAACCACCCAATTTCCTACCAGCGTTGCGCCCGCGCTCAAATTCCCACTGATATAGAGGGTTTGGTTGGCGACCCCGATGCTGGCCGCGCTGTCCGTTCGCACGACAACGCTTTGACCGGCCTGTAGCGCGAAATGCTCGATGGACGTTAAGCGGCCGCTGTCACCCATGGCGGTGAGGTCAAAAACGCTGCCGCCATTGTCAAGCCGCAATGTGTCGAAACCGGTGCCACCATTGATTAGTCGGAAGCGATAATCATCAGCCATGATTAGGTCATTGCCGCCGCCGCCAAAGGCATTGTCCCCGCCAAAGGTAGTTATGGTGTCATCGCCGGTTTCGCCATACAAACCGTCGTTGCCGTTGCCACCGCTTAACGTGTCGTTATTGCGACCCGCAAGCAGCAGGTCATTGCCGCCGCCGCCTTGCAGATTGTCCAAACCAAAGCCACCCAGCACGACATCACGGTAAGTGCCACCTATAAAACTGTCGTCCCCTTCGCCCAAATCCACTAACCCATCAACGCGACCATTCTGGTTGTCGATTTGATCATTTCCAGATCTTGTATGAATGTGGCCGGTGATGATGCCATCATTGTCGATGGTGTCGTCCATCGCCACAGGCGTTCCACCAAAGGTATGCTCCAGAAATACCAAATCGCCGTCGATCACGCCGGTCGCACTATTGACCAAATTTATCCCGATGCCTTCGGCAAATATGGCATAGTCTGCACGGATCGTTCCGCTGTTCATTATGTCGATATCGCCGCGGCCGCTTCCAGATACATCAATGCCAAATGAAGCGTTCGGCATGCCTGATTGCGTATCCACACCGGTGGCAAGTGCTTCAATCAAACCTTCATTGGACACATTGTCGCTGCCCCGACCATGGATATTCTCCAATCGGATGCCGGTTGCGTTCGCTCCTTGGACAAGGATTTGTCCATTGACGCCATTGTGGACCGGAGCAGCGTTATTGCCAAATATGCCAAAGGCGCTTAGGCCGGCCCGAACGGCCAGAATGCCATTATTTTCAACGGTTTCGTAGAGTTTGTATCCCCAAAATTCATAACCATAGGCATCCGCCATCATGCTTTGGATATGAATGGTCCCGTTGTTTTCAAATGTGGTTGAAAGACCGGAAAAGGTATAGATACC
>JBGSSR010000274.1:0-8453 GCA_041736905.1 Sphingomonadaceae bacterium
CGGGTCCCTCCATTAACCGAGCCGCGCCAGAGCGGCGGTAAGCCGTTCCATCTCCGCCGATTTTTCCGCATAGTCGGCGCGTGCCTTTTCCACCGCTTCAGGTTTCGCCTTTTCGGTGAACGCGGGGTTGGACAGGCGACCATTGAGCGAGGCGGCCTCTTTGGACACAGCCTCCAACGCCTTGGACAGGCGTGCCTTTTCGGCGGCGATGTCGATGACGCCTTCGAGGGGGAGGGTGAACGTTGCGCCCTCCACCACGATTTGCGCCGATGCGCCAGCGGGGGCGGGGGTGAATGCCACCGCTTGCAATCGTCCGACCCGTTCCAGCATGGGCAGGTTGGCCGCGATACGTGCCTGCAACGCGGTATCCGCGCCATCGGCGTGCGCGGTCATTTTTGCACCAGGCGCAATGCCGAGTTCAACCTTAGCAGTGCGGACTTCGCCGATGAGTTTGATGAGCCACTCAACCTCCGCCTTTGCAGCGGCATCCAATTCGGCTTTCGGCGCGGGCCATTTCGCAACGATGAGGTCATACTTTCTCTCGCCAAGCGCGTGCCATAATTCTTCTGTAATGAACGGCATGAAGGGGTGCAGCATGACCAAAATCTGGTCCAGCACCCACCCCGCCACCGCGCGTGTTTCGTCGGCTCCGGACGTGTCATCGCCCTGCAACACGGGCTTGATCAGCTCCAGATACCAATCGCAGAACCCGTCCCACACAAAGTGGTAAATGGCATTAGCCGCCGCATCGAAGCGCAGGTCGGCGAGCGCCTTATCCAGCGCCGCCTGCGCCTCTACAACTTCACCGATTATCCACCGGTTGACCGCCAAACTGGCCTCCGGCGCGGCCAAAGTCGTGCTCGCGACAATGCCATTGGATTGCGCAAAGCGGGCGGCGTTCCACAATTTCGTGGCGAAGTTGCGGTAGCCCTCAACGCGCTTGTCATCCATCTTAATGTCACGCCCCTGGCTTTCCATCGCCGCCATGAAAAAGCGCAAAGCATCCGCGCCATATTGGTCGATGAGGCCGAGGGGATCGACCACATTGCCCTTTGATTTCGACATCTTAGCGCCATCAGCGGCGCGGACGAGGCCGTGGAGGTACATCTTCCGCCACGGCACATCCTTCATAAAATGGATGCCCTGCATCGCCATCCGCGCGTTCCAGAAGAACAGGATGTCGAAGCCGCTGACGAGCAGATCATTGGGGTAATGTTTGGCGAGAAGATCCGATCCCTCATCCGGCCAACCCAACGTGCCGAAGGGCCACAACGCGGAGGAAAACCAAGTGTCGAGGACGTCGGAATCCTGCGTCAAGGCAACCCCGTCGCCAGCCAGTGCTTGTGCAGCATCCGCGCTTTCTGCGACGTAGAATTGGCCCTCGGCATCATACCAAGCCGGAATCCGATGCCCCCACCATAACTGCCGCGACACGCACCATGGCTGGATATTTTCCATCCAATTAAAATACGTCTTCTCCCAAGTCTTCGGCACAATTTCAATCGCACCCGACCGCACGGCCTCTATCGCGGGCTGCGCCAAAGTCTTTGCATCGACATACCATTGATCGGTCAGCCACGGCTCAATCACCACGCCGCCACGGTCGCCGTAGGGGGTTTGGATGACGCGCGGTTCGGCGTCGTGTTCCGCGCCGTCTTTATCAAAAAACGGCACGAGGTGGCCGGACGCTTTGAGCGCCTCCACCACCATTTTGCGCGCCACGAATCGTTCCATTCCGACGAACTCGCCGGGGATTAGGCCATCCGAAGTCTGGCACACATTGGCATCGGCATCGAGCATATTGAGCATATCGCCCGCCGCGATTCCGGCGCGCTTGCCGACCTCAAAGTCGTTGAAATCATGGCCCGGCGTAATCTTCACTGCGCCCGTGCCCAGCGCGGGGTCGGCGTGTTCATCCGCGACGATGGGAATGCGGCGGCCCGTCAAAGGCAGCACAACAAACTTGCCCACCACGCTGGCGTAGCGGCCATCTTCGGGATGCACTGCCACCGCCATATCGGCGAGCATGGTTTCGGGGCGGGTGGTGGAGACGACGATATGGTCGCGGCCATCGGCCAAGGTAACACCATCCGCCAAGGGATAGCGAAACGACCAAAAGCTGCCCTGAACCTCCCGCGTTTCAACCTCAAGGTCGCTAATCGCGGTTTTCAGTTTCGGATCCCAGTTCACCAAACGCTTGTCGCGGTAAATCAGGCCCTCGTTATACAAGTCCACAAAAACCTTCAAAACCGCCTTATTAAATTCAGGACTCATCGTGAACGCTTCGAGCGACCAATCGACCGATTCGCCCAAACGCCGCATTTGGTCGAGGATCATGCCGCCGGATTCGGCCTTCCATTCCCAAACCTTTTCGATGAATTGTTCGCGAGTGTAATTCGCACGCTTGTCTCCGGCGGCTTCCAACCGGCGTTCGACCACCATTTGTGTAGCGATTCCGGCGTGATCCATGCCGGGCAGGAACAGGGCGTCTTTGCCGCGCAGCCGTTCATACCGCGTCATCACATCCATCAACGTATGGTCCAGCGCGTGGCCGATGTGCAGGCTGCCCGTCACATTGGGCGGCGGCAACATAATGGTAAAGGGTTCGGCATCGGGACGGTGCGGTCGGAACAGGCCGTTTGTCTCCCAATGGCGATACCATTTCGCCTCAATCGCGGCGGGGTCGAAGTTTTTGTCGATAGCGTTTTCAGTCATGGGAGCGGCCATAACGCGCCTGAACGCGAAAGGGCAGGGGAAAAATGCGGCCTATGCGTTCTCTTTGCGCGTCAAATATTCCTCCAGCGGCGCAAGGAACGGCAAGTCGGCGGGCGGCATGGGCAATTCCGCCATCTCCGCAAGCGTAAACCACCCTGTTTCCTGCCCCTCTTGCGCCGCCGGTTCGCCGGTCCAATGGGTCAGGACGTAGAGCAAAAGTATCATATACTTCCCCGCTACGGGCTGGCTGGCGAAGGTAATTGGCACCATATCGGCGGGGTTGGTCACAATCCCAATCTCCTCCAACAGCTCGCGCGTTAAGGCATGTTCGGGCGTTTCATCCGGCTCCATCTTGCCGCCGGGATATTCCCACAATCCCGCCAAAGCCTTACCCTCCGGTCGTTTCTGTAAGAAAATCCGCCCATCATCGCGGACCAAAGCGGCGGCGACAACCAATCGCAGTGTCGGAAAATTTTGCAAAATCGTTACACCCTTAAAACATTTGTTTACCCTAAGGCGTTACTAGCAGAGCAATCGGTGGAATTATATCCATTCGATACGGCTCAATTCGGGGCCAAAAGGGCAAGGTGACCATATCGTGAGGAAACTCGTTCAACTGCTAAACTCGGTTCTGCGCGACCAGCGCGGTGCCACGGCAATTGAATATGGTTTGATTGCAGCCTTGATCTGCATTGGCATTATTACGGCGGTAAGCGGCTTTGCCGAAACCTTGATTGCGATTTGGGATTTCGTGGCAAATGAAGTTCTGACCAACTCATAAAAATGCAGATCGTCTTTACCGCTTGGTAATAACTTTGGGTGTAGAGACAAATTGTCAGGAAGGGAAAGCGTCCTGACACTGGGTGTAACAAAGCTTTTCAATTACTTGGAGACCAAACATGAAACTTATTAACAAATTGATGAAGAACGAAAAGGGTGCAACTGCTATCGAGTATGGCCTGATTGCTGCTCTTATCGCTGTTGCCCTGGTTGGCGCTGCATCCTCGTTGGGTGGCACCATTTCGGGTACCTTCTCGTCGGCTGATAGCACGATGGCTGCTGCAACCGGTCAATAATTGATCGCTTGAAGCCAAGAATTTGGGGGTCGCCGGGAAACCGGCGGCCCCTTTTTCGTGTCTGGTGTTAGTAAGCAACAACCTTCACCTTCTGCCCCGCCGTCAATGCTGACGTGCTGTTTAGGCCATTCAAAGCCATAAAGCGCTCACTGCGCAAACTGGTGTAGGCCATTTGGCCCGACAGGCTGGCGATCGTGTCGCCGGATTTCACCGTTACCACTTTCAACTTGCGCGGTTTGATTGCCGCTACTTCTGCGGTGCTCATGCGCGATACACTGCGATACATAGATTCGAACGGATTGCTGTTCGCGGGCGATAGGGTCAGGAAGTGATAAATTGTGCCCGGTGCCCATTGATAGGCGAAAATAACGACCTGCACCTGTCCATTTTGAGTCGATACATTGGTGGCGCTGTAAGAGGCGGGAATACCATTGACCGTCGTTGTCTGAGTCGCACCGCGCGTTGCCTCGCCTGCGCCTAGCCCCTTAAAGACAGCATTCAGATGCTGCTCCATCGTCATCGTAGTCTTGCCGCCGGAAAATTGTGCCTGACCGCCGTTGCCCGAGATGCCGACGCTCGCCCCGTTTTGCATGGCGAATCCGGCGGGCACGGTGAATTTGAGCTTATCAGGTGCAAAAAGGAAACTTTGCCCCTCAATCATCCCCTGCGCCGGATCATCACCATAAAGCATACCGTTCATTTTGGTGAGATAGGTGTCGCGGTTGCGCGTGCCGCTTTGCGGATATTGACCAGCCACTTGCTGCGCCCGCGTGACTCTGCGGGCAGGATCGGGGTGAGTGCTCGCCCATTCGGGGATAGAGCGGGCATCCTTGCCAGCAATCTGCGCCTCCAAACTGGATTGCAGCGCGAGGGAATAGAGCATGGACGACAAGGCCTGAGGGTCATAGCCGGCGCGCGACAGATAGGCGATGCCATAATCATCCGCCTGTTCCTCTTGCCCGCGCGAATAGCCCAGCGTCGCGACCTGCGCTGCGGTGCCCGAATAATCGCGCAACAGACCGCCGAGCGCGCCAAGCAAACCGCCATTGTCGCCCAAAACACTGCCCAAGATTGTGCCCACCGCGCCCGCAATACCGTAATTTTGCGCCTTTTTCGCACGACTTTGCGCATGGCGCGCGCCGGTGTGGCCGACCTCATGGCCAAGCACGCCCGCCATCTCCGCCTCATCATTGCAAAGCGCCGCGAGTTGCCGCGTAATATAAACATATCCGCCGGGCAGGGCGAAGGCGTTGTTCACGGCGCTGTTCAGGAACGTCACTTGAAAATCAGTCGGCGCGGCGGACAGGCCGGACTGAACAGCAATCTTTCGCCCGACTTGCTCAACATAGGCAGTCTGACTGCCCGTGAATTCGCCGCCGAATTCCGCCATAATTTCCTTATGCGCGTCGGAACCGATTTTGCGCTCCTCCGCCGTCATTGGTGCGACGGGTTTTGACGCATCGGCGGGCGTTAATGGCGCAGTTCCGCCCGTCGGCAAGGCGGCGCACGACGCCAGAGCCACCGATGCGCTCGCCAAAAACAGCCACCCTCGCTTGTCCATCCGGCGGTCTGATTGTGCTGAAAGTTGTGAAATGCCCATCATGCCTTGCTCCCATTTCATAAACGCCTGTTCCCAATGGAATTTGGGCGACCCGAATCGGCGTTGTTTACGATAGAGTAACCAACGCTTGGGGTTGGGGAAAGTTCTGATGCTGTAAAAGAAGTTGGCGGGGCGGGCATAAAAAATGGGCCGAGGCGTTGGCCCCGGCCCAAAGGTTAGTATTTCCTCCCCAGGAAATGACGTGTGGGCGCGTCGCATTTGGCGGCGCGGCCCGAAACTCGTAGTTTTGGTTAGGGCCAACCGTGTCTTAAAGCGAAGCGTATTTACAAAAATTATTGTAAATAATACAATTTTCTGATAATAATTTTGTAATATTGTAAATTAATGACAAACTGAGGCAGGTTATGGCCGATAAGAAAATTTTTGCAGGCGGAGCCATTCGCCGTTTCCGCCGCAATCTGGGCATCACGCAAAGTGCGATGGCCGATTCTCTCGCTATTTCGGCGAGTTATCTCAACCTGATTGAGCGCAATCAACGTCCATTGTCGGCACAAATCGTGCTTCGCTTGGTCGAGCGCCATGACTTCGACCCGCGCCTGCTTCGTGCATCCATGCCCGGCGGCGGCGAAGCGAATTTGCAAAGACGGTTATCGGACCCGCTATTCGCCGCCATTGACATGACCGGCGATGATATGGCGCAATGGATTTCCGCTGCACCGGGCAGCGCAGCGGCCTTTGCGCGCTTGTACGACCATTATGTTAGCAATTGCGAAGGGCAGGGGACGGAGTCGTCAACCGCTGATAACGCGACCTCGGACCCATTTGCCGAAGTGCGCACAGAAATTGAACGCTGGCGCAACCATTTCGCAGATTTGGATGCCATAGCGGAGGGTGTGGCGGAGGAAATCCGGGTGGGGCATGCCGATATTCCGGCGGGTGTGCTCGACCGATTGCGCAATAAGCATCAACTATCGGTCAGGATTCTTCCCGCCGATATTGCCGCCGATTGGATGGTGAGGCTGGACCTTCACGCGCGGCAATTGCAAGTTTCGGAACTCTTGGACCAACCCGCGCGCCATTTTGCCGCCGCGCGGCAATTGGGCGCGTTGGAAGCGCGGCAGGAAATTGACGCATTGGTCGATGGCGCGGAGTTGGCATCGGATGCGGCACGGGCGCTTTTTAGGCGGCATTTGCTGCATTACTTCGCCGCCGCCGTGGTGATGCCATACGCACGGTTCCTGCGCGCGGCGGAGGCAACTGGCTATGATTTCCTACTTCTCATGCGCCGGTTTTTGGTAAGTTTTGAACAATTGGCGCACCGACTAACCACGTTGCAAAGGGTCGGTGCGCGCGGCCTTCCCTTTTGCATGGTGCGGTTCGATCGTGCGGGGCAGATTTCCAAACGCCACGCGGGCGGTAGCCAATCGCCGCTGGCCGATATTCATGTGCCTTGCCCGAAATGGCGCGCGTGGGACAGTTTTGGGGGCAAAGATGCCTTTGCCGTTGATCATGTTACCTTGGACGATAAGGCAGGTTGGTTCACAATCGCGCATCATGTGTCCACGCATGGCCTTTCGACGGAGCAAGGTGGTTCCAACCATTGTGTTGTCTTGGGCATCGCCGCGGAATTGTTTGGAGCGTTAAAAGCACCGATAACGCAGGAAGCTATGGCGCGCCCTGCCAACCCTATTGGCCCCGGCTGCACCCGTTGCCTGCGCATCCAATGTGCGGCACGTTCACGTCCGCCAGAGGGCAGGGCCATACAAGTCGAAGCAGAATCCACCGTTGCAGCACCCTACCGCTTTGCCGATCCTGTGCAATTTGCTTGACATTTTGTGCGTTAACGATGAAGGCCTTGGTCTGCGTATATCGCGTCAACGGGGCTAATTCTCTTGCCAATGGCATAAGTTGTTACGGATGCGCATTGATGTAATCAGGGGCGCCCAAATTGGCCCCCAAATATCCGGACCATTATTGCATGAAATTTGCCGATCTCGGCCTTTCCGATGAGCTTTTGCAGGCTGTTGTTGACGCAGGTTACGACACGCCGACCCCTATTCAGGCGCAAACCATTCCCGCCGTTTTGATGATGCGCGACCTTATTGGTATCGCGCAAACAGGCACGGGTAAAACCGCCAGCTTCGTTCTCCCCATGATTGACGTGTTGGCCCATGGCCGCGCGAAGGCCAGGATGCCGCGTAGCCTGATTTTGGAACCCACCCGCGAATTGGCGGCACAAGTTGCCGAAAATTTCGAAAAATATGGTAAAAACCATAAGCTCTCCATGGCGCTCCTCATCGGCGGTGTGTCGATGGGCGATCAGATTAAGGCCTTGGAAAAGGGTGCCGATGTCCTCATTGCCACGCCGGGCCGATTGATGGACCTGTTTGAGCGTGGCAATATCATGCTGAATGATTGTGGCCTGTTGGTCATTGATGAGGCAGACCGCATGCTCGACATGGGGTTCATCCCCGATATTGAGCATATCTGCACCAAATTGCCAGCGAACCGTCAGACATTGTTGTTCTCGGCAACCATGCCGCCTCCGATTAAGAAATTGTCGGATAAATTCCTGTCCAACCCCAAATATATTGAGGTTGCCCGCCCCGCGACGGCGAACATCAATATTGAGCAGGCGTTGGTCACTGTCACAGCGCGTGCCAAGCAGGATAGATTGCGCGAAATCCTCGCTCAAGAGGATGTGCAAACCGGCATTATATTCTGCAATCGCAAAACGACGGTGCGCGATTTGAACAAGGCTTTGCAACGCGCAGGGTATAAAAGCGGCGAAATTCATGGTGATATGGACCAAAGTTCACGCCTTGCCGAGTTGGAATTGTTCAAATCGGGCAAAATCAATTTGCTGGTCGCATCCGATGTTGCCGCGCGTGGGTTGGACGTTAAGGGCGTCAGCCATGTGTTCAATTTTGACGCGCCATGGCATCCGGACGACTATGTTCACCGCATCGGTCGGACTGGGCGCGCAGGAGCCAAGGGTAAGGCCTTTACCTTTGTCACCAGCGCCGATGAAGAAGCGATTTCTAGCATCGAAAAGCTGATCGGCACCACGATACCACGGTTGGATGGTTCGAGTGCGCCTT
>JBGSSR010000039.1:0-13068 GCA_041736905.1 Sphingomonadaceae bacterium
GCGGCGCAGTCTGGGGATTTTGCCGCCATTGCCGTCATGTCGAATGATTCCGATTTTCGTCCACTTGCGCAATTCGTATTAAACAAACGGCTTCGCTTTTATGGCCTTGGTTCCGATAAAGCTTCCAAAGCACTCCAAACGTGTTGCACACGCTATTTTATTTTAGAGGCTCCAAAAGCTGAGCCAACTGCGACCGCGACATCGCCCAAACCGCCGCTGCCTAAAAAGCCCACTGTTTCTAAATTGCCCAATAAAAAAGTGCGCGAAATTGTAACGGCTTATAACGAGCTGATGCCTAATGGCGGCTGTGTAACGACTAGCGAATTGTTGAAAAAATTGGGTGGAAAGGAATTCTACCAAGGGTTTTCCACAATGTCGAAAATGCTTCAGACACCTGAACTTTCATCCCTATTTGAACTAACGGACACGAATAAAAGCATTAAAAAAAGACCGGCAGCACAAAAGCCACCCGCCTGTAATTCACAATCGGCCTAAGTCTACCGCGTCAGTTTCTTATAGGCCCCCTTGCCCGGATTAAGCGCATCCTCGCCGAGACGACGAACCTTGTCCTCTTCATAGGACGCAAAGTTGCCTTCGAACCATTCGACATGACCGTCGCCTTCAAACGCCAAAATGTGCGTCGCCAAACGGTCAAGGAAGAAGCGATCGTGGCTGATAACCACGGCGCAACCGGCGAAGCTTTCTAAGGCTTCTTCCAGTGCAGACAAGGTTTCAACGACCAAATCGTTGGTCGGTTCATCCAGCAGAAGGACGTTGCCGCCCTCTTTCAACATCCGCGCCATGTGCACGCGGTTGCGTTCACCGCCGGAGAGCTGGCCAACCTTTTTCTGTTGATCGCCGCCTTTGAAATTGAAGGCACCGACATAAGCGCGGGTAGGCATTTCATGCTTGCCGATCGTCATGAAATCATGGCCGCCGGAAATCGCCTCCCACACATTGTGGTTAGGGTTCAAGTCGTCGCGGCTTTGGTCAACATAGCCGAGTTTCACCGTCTCACCAATGGCGATGCTGCCGTCATCGGGCGTTTCCTTGCCCGTGATAAGTTTGAACAACGTCGTCTTACCCGCGCCGTTCGGGCCGATAACGCCAACAATGCCGCCCGGTGGAAGCGTGAAACTCAAATCCTTGAACAAATGTTTGTCGCCGAAGGATTTGGTCAGGTTATGCGCCTCGATAACTTTGCCACCCAAACGAGCGGGGGTTTGGATCAGAATTTGCGCTTTGCCAGGGTCACGATTTTCTTGCGCTTCAACCAGTTGATCGAAGCTCTTAATACGTGCCTTAGATTTCGCCTGTCGTGCTTTGGGCGATTGGCGAATCCATTCCAATTCGTCCTTAATCGCCTTTTGCCGTCCCTTATCTTCACGCGATTCTTGGTCGAGCCGCGATGATTTTTTGTCCAGATAGGTCGAATAATTGCCCTCATAGACATAATATTTTCCGCGATCCAACTCCAAAATCCAACCGACAACGTTATCGAGGAAGTAGCGATCGTGGGTCACAAGAATGACGTTGCCGGGATAGTCGATCAAATGCCGTTCCAGCCAAGCGACACTTTCGGCGTCCAAGTGGTTGGTTGGTTCGTCGAGGAGCAGGATGCCAGGCTTTTCCAGCAACAATCGCGTCAATGCCACGCGGCGCTTTTCGCCACCGGACAGGCTGGTCACCGCAGCATCGCCGGGGGGGCAACGCAATGCCTCCATTGCGATTTCAAGCTGGTTGTCGAGCGTCCAGCCATCGACCGAATCGATCTTTTCCTGCAACGTGCCCATTTCTTCCATCAGCGCGTCAAAATCGCAATCTTCCGGAGGATCACCCATTATCATGCTGATTTCATTGAAACGTTCGACCAGGTCCGCGATCTCGCGTACGCCATCCATCACGTTTTCTTTGACCGTCTTGGTCTCGTCGAGTTCGGGCTCCTGCGCCAGATAGCCGACAGTGATGCCCTCACCCGCCCATGCTTCGCCGGTGAATTCCTTATCCATACCGGCCATGATTTTCATCAACGTGGATTTACCGGTGCCGTTCGGGCCGACGATGCCAATTTTGGCGTCGGGATAAAACTGTAAGTGGATGCCGTTCAAAACCGGCTTGTTCGCGCCGGGGAAGGTCTTGGTCAGCCCCTTCATCACAAAGCTATATTGCGCGGCCATGGTCGATATCCTTATTCGGTTAAATCAGTTGCGCGCTCTCTAGCGGGGCGGCCCGATGCTATCAAGACACCGTTTGCATTTGCCGCCGATTGCGATAGGTTGGCGCGCATGAAAAAACCGTTTTTGTTTGCCGCGCTTGGCCTGTCCGCCCTTTCCATCCCCCTCGCCCTCTCGGCCAGCAGTCCGACCGCGAACCACCGTGTTGGCACCGGCGTAGCTTGGGATATAGTCGAGGGGCTGACCACCGAAGTCGGCCCACGAATGGCTGGAACCGAGGCAGAGGCGCGGGCGCGGACATGGGCCGTCGCGCGCCTTAATAAGCTTGGCTTCGACAAAGTGTGGGTCGAGGAATTCGACATGCCAACATGGGTTCGCGGCGCGGAAACCGCTGATGTTATCGCCCCCTACCCTGCGCATTTGCACATTACCGCACTGGGCAACAGCGCGAGCACGGGTGAAGAAGGACTCACCGCCGAAGTTGCCTATTTCGCTACTTATGCCGACCTTATTGCCGCGCCCGATGGGTCATTGACGGGTAAAATCGCCTTCGTTAGCCACAATATGCAACGCACGCAGGATGGGTCCAGCTATGGCTATGCAGGCCCTGCCCGTTGGACAGCGGCCAATATCGCGGCGAAAAAAGGAGCCGCAGGAATTGTGATCCGTTCAGTCGGCACCGACTATCACCGAAATCCTCATGCGGGCGGGACCAGCTTTGAGGAGGGCGTTGCCCCCATTCCTGCGGGCGCGTTGTCGATACCAGACGCCGAAAATCTGGAACGGATGTTGGCGCGGGGCAAGCCGGTGACCATGCGCATTAAGTTGACCCCCCGCGATTTGGGTATGCAGAAATCGGGTAATGTGCTGGCCGAGATCAAAGGCAGCAACCCTGCCCTGCCCCCCATATTGGTGGCATGTCATTTGGACAGCTGGGATTTGGGAACCGGCGCGATTGATGACGCCGCCGGGTGCGGCATCATCACCGACGCTGTGCTTCGCGCAACCAAGGGCAAAAAGCCGGTGCGGGCGATCCGCGTCCTGTGGGCTGGTGCAGAGGAAGTCGGCTTGTTCGGAGGCATTGCCTATGCCGAAAAGTATAAGGATATGCCGCACGCCGTCGCCATGGAATCTGACTTCGGCGCGGGCCGTATCTGGCGTGTGGACTTTAAATTGCCGCCACAAATGGATGGATTAAAGCCAGTCATCGCCCAAGCGCTCGCACCAATGGGCATCGTGGTCAGCCGTGATTTGGCAAGTGGCGGTCCCGATGTCGGCCCATTGGTCGCGGCCCAAAATCTGGCGGCGATTGATTTGCAGCAAGACGGGTCCGATTATTTCGACCTGCATCACACGCCGGACGACACATTGGATAAAATTGACCCGGCGATGCTGGAGCAAAATGTACAGGCATGGGCCATCGTGTTGTCTATCTTGGCGCAGGATGACGGCGATTGGCGCTTCCCCGGCTGATTATGCGAGCAGCCCTGCCTCTGTTGGTCCTATGCCTCGCTGGTCTTACCGCTTGCAGCGAAGACCGGAGCGATATTGAGAATTTGGAGCCAGAGGTTTTAGAGGAAGAAGCCAAGACGTTGACTGAGTCGGCTAAAGAGGCGACGACGGAGCAGGTGGAGAAAATTCAGCCTATGACGATTGAGTCTGCTCCCGCCAATAGTGAGATCGATAAAATTACAAATGAACAGAGATAGTTAGATAGAATTTCCATGACGTCATAGCTGCCTAAATGACGGGCATATGGTGACCGGCTTGCCCAATCCATAGGCAGAGGAATTATCGTTTGCCAAGCGCCTGAAACATTGGCAGCTTTCAACTCATGAGCGCGCCAAATCCCTTTTTTGACGAGATGTTTGTCTCTCCCGAATCGCCCCGTGGTCCCTATCGCGCCTATGCCGAATGGCTCGGTTCGCAAGACAAGTCGGCGATGTTGCGCAAAAGCAAAGAAGCGGAGGATTTGTTCCGCAAAACTGGCATAACTTTTGCGGTTTACGGTAAGGAAGAAGCGGAGGAACGGCTCATTCCATTTGACCTCATCCCGCGCGTCATTTCGGCGGGTGAATGGAGTCGGCTTTCGCGCGGAATTGAGCAGCGAGTGCGCGCCATAAACGCATTTCTGCATGACATTTATCATCGACAGGAAATCGTTCGCGCGGGCAAGTTGCCGGTGGAGCTCATTGCCAACAACGATGCTTTTCTGGAGCAAATGGTGGGTGTTACGCCGCCGGGCGGCGTTTACACCCATATCGTCGGCGTTGATTTGGTGCGCACGGGCGAGGACCAGTTTTATGTCCTGGAGGACAATGCTCGCACCCCATCCGGCGTGTCCTACATGCTGGAAAACCGGGAAACGATGATGAACATGTTCCCCGAACTGTTCAGCCAAATTCGCGTGCGGGACGTCGCCAATTATCCTCTCAGCCTGCGCAAATCCTTATGCGCCTCACCACCGCCGCGATGTTCGGGAACTCCGGTAGTCGCGGTATTGACGCCGGGAATATACAACAGCGCCTATTTCGAACACGCGTTCCTCGCCGATCAAATGGGCGCGGAATTGGTGGAAGGGCATGATCTGCGGGTCATCGATGGCAAGATCGCGATGCGGACAACGCGCGGATATCGACCCATCGACATCCTCTATCGCCGTGTCGATGATGATTATCTCGACCCCCTCTCCTTCCGGCAAGATTCGATGCTGGGCGTGCCCGGCATTATGGATGTGTACCGTTCCGGCGGCATCACGCTCGCCAATGCGCCGGGGACGGGGATTTCGGACGATAAAGCCATTTACAGCTACATGCCCGACATCATCCAATTCTATACGGGCGAAAAGCCCTTGCTAGAAAACGTGCCGACCTGGCGGTGTTCGGAGGCGGATTCACTCGCCTATGTGCTCGACAATTTGGCCGATTTGGTGGTGAAGGAAGTCCATGGCTCCGGCGGTTACGGCATGTTGGTTGGTCCCGCCGCCAGCAAGCGCGAACTGTCCGATTTTGCCGCTAAGCTGAAATCGAAACCTTCGAATTATATAGCGCAACCGACATTGGCACTCTCCAGCGTGCCAATCCTTACGAAGGCTGGCCTCGCCCCGCGCCACGTCGATTTGCGGCCGTTTGTGTTGGTTTCCCCCAATGCCATCGACATCACGCCCGGCGGCCTGACCCGCGTGGCATTGAAAAAGGGATCGCTGGTTGTGAATAGCAGCCAGGGCGGCGGCACCAAAGACACATGGGTATTGGAAGACTAATGCTGGGCAAAACCGCAGGGGGCATATTCTGGCTTTTCCGCTTTTTGGAGCGGTCGGAAAACATGGCGCGCTTGATTGAGGCGGGGATGCGCATTGCGCTCACCCGTTCGGGACATAGCGCCAATGAATGGCAATCGCTTATCGATACGGTCGGTGCGAAAGCAGGGTTTGAAGCGAAGCACAGCGACTATAGCGCGCAAAATGTGGTCGATTTTCTGCTGCGGGAGCGCGACAATCCGGCCTCGGTCCGCGTTATGTTGGAGGGTGCGCGCAACAATGGCCGCCTCGCCCGCACCGCCATGACCCGTGAAGTATGGGAAGCAATTAACGAATGCCATTTGGTGGTCGGCGGAGCGCTGGCCAAGCCGATCAAAATGGCGGAGTTGCCGAAATTGCTGGGCACCATCCGGCAAAGCAGCGCGCTGGTCCGCGGCGCGCTCCACGGTACGATGCTGCGCAACGACGTGTTCAATTTCGCCCGCATTGGCACGTTTGTGGAGCGGGCGGATAACACGGCGCGGATTATGGACGTCAAATATTATGTCCTGCTGCCGTCGGTTGCTTATGTCGGCAGCTCGCTGGACAATGTGCAGTGGGATACTATTCTGCGGTCCTTATCGGCGCAGCGGGCCTATCGTTGGCTCAATCCCGGCGAGACAGTGCCAGTGGACATCGCAAGGTTCCTCGTCCTCGATCAACGCTTTCCGCGCTCACTTGCCTTTTGTGTCAAGAAAACGATGGAAAACCTAACCCATTTGCGCGACGATTACGGCATGGAGGTCCCCAGCCTGACCATGGCCGAAACGCTTCACCATGATATGCAAAAGCGAACGATTGAGGATATTTTCGACAACGGCCTGCATGAATTTGTCCTCGACTATCTCGCCCAAATGCGACGGTTGGCGGCGCAGATTGAACTTGATTATCGGTTTCAGGGGTAGGCCATGTTGATTTCCATCTCCCACGAAACGCATTATAGGTTCGACAAGCCCGTCTTTTACGCGTTGCAACGTATCCGCCTGCGGCCAAAATCGACGCAGGGGCAGATTGTGCGCGAATGGGCCACGGACCTGATCGGCGGACAAATTGAGTGCGGCTTTGACGACCATCATGCCAACCACAGCGACTTGATAACGGTGAAGCAAGGCGCGGAGGAACTCATCATCCGGTGCCACGGTGTTGTGGAAACGGATGGCAGCACTCACGGTGTTTTGGGGCGGCATAGTGGATATATACCGCTTTGGATGTTCAAACGGGCCACGCCGCTGACCAAGAACGGGCCTTTGGTCAACGCCTTAGTGCGGCAAGCGAAGGAATTGCCGCACGATAATGCGATTGCGTTGCTACATGATTTGTCCATGCTGGTCCGCGAAAAGCTGCCCTACGACATTGGACACACCGATGCGACGACGACCGGCGAGCAGGCACTCAGCATTGGCAAGGGCGTGTGTCAGGATCACGCACATATTTTCATCAGCGCCGCCCGCGTCCTTGGTTTTCCGGCGCGTTACGTTGGCGGATACCTGCACATGGCCGACCGGATAGAACAAGAAGCCGGCCACGCATGGGCCGAGGCATGGGTGGAGGATGTGGGCTGGATCGGCTTTGACATCTCTAACGGCATCAGCCCCGATGAGCATTACGTTCGCGTCGCCACTGGATTTGATTATCGCGATGCCGCTCCTGTGACGGCGATTTCCTATGGCGCGCGCGATAGGGATATGGACGTGCGCCTAAAAATCGAGCAGAGGGTGGACCAATAAGGGGAATCGCGGGGGGCGAGCATAAAAAATGACCTATTGTGTTGGCCTGCAAATCGACAAGGGCCTGGTTTTCATGTCGGACACCCGCACCAATGCGGGGCTAGATAACATCTCGACCTTCCGCAAAATGCATAGCTGGGAGGTGCCGGGCGAACGTTGTATCACCATTATGTCGGCAGGCAATCTCGCGACAACGCAAAGCGTGGTGAGCCAGTTGGAGGAACGCGCGAAGGTTCCAGTGGAGCGCAAACCTTCTATCCTGGAAGCGCCGACGATGTTTCAACTGGCCAGCATTGTCGGTGAAACTTTGCGCCAGACCATTGCAAACAAGGCGATGACCGGCGCAACGGCAAGCAGCACCTTTAACGCCACATTGATCCTTGGCGGACAAATCGCAGGAATGCCGCCGCGGCTTTTCTTGATCTATCCAGAAGGCAATTTCATTGAGGCGTCCGAGGATACGCCATTCTTTCAAATCGGCGAAACCAAATATGGACGGCCGATTTTGGTTCGCGCCTATGACAAAGCGATGAGTTTTGAGGATGCCGTCAAATTGCTGTGCGTCTCGTTCGATTCGACTATCAAGGCAAACCTTTCCGTCGGCCTGCCGCTGGATTGCCAAGTGATCGAGGCGAATAGCCTGACTATCGGTTACCGCCATCGGTTTGAGCGGGACGATGCCTATTATGACGCGGTGTCGCGCCAATGGGGGCATCAATTGCGCAATGCCTTTGATGCCCTGCCTGACTTTTCATTGGATGAATAGCGCGGATACGCTCTATTTTTTGAGCATGGGCTTTAAATAATGGCCGGTGAAGCTGCCGTCAAAGGCGGCGACCTTTTCGGGCGTTCCTTCAGCTAAAACTTCACCGCCATTGACCCCGCCGAGTGGCCCCATATCGATGATCCAATCGGCAGTTTTGATGACGTCTAGGTTGTGTTCAATCACGACCACACTGTTGCCCTGTTCGACGAGGCGATGCAGCACTTCCAACAATTTGCGCACATCCTCAAAATGCAGGCCGGTGGTGGGTTCATCGAGGATATAGAGCGTTTTGCCAGTTGACCGCCGCGATAATTCCTTGGCCAATTTCACCCGCTGCGCCTCGCCGCCAGACAGCGTCGTAGCCTGTTGCCCGACCTTGACATAGCCAAGGCCAACTTCCGCCAGCATTGCCATTTTGTCACGAATGGGCGGGACGGCTTTGAAGAATTCGACCGCATCCTCAACCGTCATATCGAGCACATCAGCGATGCTCAAGCCCTTGAATTTAACTTCTAAAGTCTCACGATTATAACGCTTTCCATCGCATTGTTCGCACGTGACGTAAACATCGGGTAAGAAGTGCATTTCGATTTTGATGAGCCCGTCGCCGCTGCAAGCCTCGCACCGGCCACCCTTCACGTTGAAGCTAAACCGGCCGGGTTTATACCCGCGTGCCCCGGATTCGGGCAGGCCCGCGAACCAGTCGCGGATTTGTGTGAACGCGCCGGTGTAAGTCGCGGGGTTGCTGCGCGGGGTGCGGCCGATGGGCGATTGATCAATGTCGATAACCTTGTCGCAATGCTCCAACCCCGTGACCTTGTCATGCGGCCCAGCAATGATGCGCGCGCCGTTTAACGACCGCGCGGCGGCGGCGTAGAGGGTGTCGATAGTGAAGCTTGATTTGCCCGATCCCGACACGCCAGTGATGCAGGTAAATGTGCCCAATGGAATGCTGGCCGTGACGCCCTTTAGGTTGTTCGCGCGCGCATTGTGGACGGTCAATTTCTTGCCATTCCCCTTGCGCCGCTTCGCCGGAACCACGATTTCGCGAGTGCCATTCAGATAATCGGCAGTGAGGCTGTTTTTCGCCTTCAGAACCTTGGCCAAAGTCCCCTCAGCGACCACTTCGCCGCCGCGCACGCCCGCGCCGGGGCCCATGTCGACGACGTAATCGGCGGTGCGGATGGCATCCTCATCATGCTCCACGACGATTACGGTGTTCCCTAGGTCGCGTAGGCGTTTGAGGGTTTCGAGTAGGCGGTCGTTATCGCGCTGGTGCAGGCCGATGCTGGGCTCGTCGAGCACATAGAGCACGCCAGACAAGCCGCTACCAATTTGCGACGCTAAGCGGATACGTTGCGATTCACCGCCAGACAATGTCCCACTTGTGCGGTCTAGATTGAGGTAATCGAGGCCGACGTTGTTCAGGAAGCCCAACCGCTCGTTGATTTCCTTCAAGATCGGCGTCGCGATTTGCGTATGTTGTGTGTTGAGTTGCGGCAACAAGGCGTCAAACCACGCCAACGCGTCGGCAACACTCATCTTGGTTGGCGTAGCAATGTCGCTGCCCGCGACCTTCACGCTCAACGCCTCTGGTTTCAACCGCGCGCCGTGGCAAGTTTCGCACGGTTGCGCAGTTTGATATTTGTTGAGTTCCTCGCGCATCCACGCGCTATCGGTTTGCAGCATCCGGCGCGACAGATTGCCTATGACGCCCTCAAACGCCTTCGTCACAGTGTAGCTCTTACGCCCATCCTTGAACGTCAGTGGCACAGCCATACCGCCAGTCCCGTGCAGGATGATAAGCCGCACTTCCGGCGCCAAATCACGCCATGGCGTCATGAGGTCAAAGTCATAGGCAGCAGCCAGGCTGCTGAGCACCTGCATATAATAGGGGCTAGGCGGGTTTGATTTCGCCCAAGGCACAATCGCGCCCTTTTGCAATGAGAGTTCTTCGTTAGGCACCACCAATTGCGGGTCAAATTCTAGCTTCTCGCCAAGGCCGTCGCACGCCGGACATGCCCCCTGCGGCGCGTTGAAACTGAACAGCCGTGGGTTGATTTCGGCGATGGTAAAGCCGCTGACCGGACAGGCAAATTTTTCGCTAAAAACGATACGATTGGCGGGAACGCCGGCGCCCTTGAGCTTTTGCTCTATGCCCTCCCCTTCGCCCTCGCGGCCCGGCACGACGCCATCGGCGAGGTCGACGAACGCCAATCCCTCGGCCAGTTTCAGCGCGGTTTCAAAACTTTCGGCAAGGCGGGTTTCCATCCCCTCCTTCACTGCGAGCCGGTCCACCACGACCTCAATATCATGCTTATATTTCTTATCGAGAACGGGCGCCTCCTCAATGGCGTACATCTCACCGTCGATGCGCACGCGGGTGAAGCCATTGCGCTGCCATTCGGCCAGCTCTTTCCGATACTCCCCTTTACGCCCGCGCACGACGGGCGCGAGGAGGAAAATGCGTGTGCCCTCGGGCAATTGCATTACGCGGTCCACCATTTGGCTGACGGTTTGCGCAGTAATGGGCAGGCCGGTCGCGGGGGAATAGGGCACACCAACGCGGGCCCAAAGCAGCCGCATATAATCGTAAATCTCCGTGACCGTAGCCACGGTCGAGCGGGGATTACGGCTTGTGGTTTTTTGTTCAATCGAGATCGCGGGCGACAGGCCGTCGATATGCTCGACATCGGGCTTATGCATCATCTCAAGGAACTGGCGGGCATAGGCCGACAGCGATTCGACATAGCGACGCTGCCCCTCGGCATAGATCGTATCGAATGCCAGGCTGGATTTACCAGACCCCGACAAACCCGTGATAACAATCAGTTTATCGCGCGGCAGATCGATGTCCACGCCCTTAAGATTATGTTCGCGCGCGCCGCGCACTTTAATGTGTGTAAGGCTCATTATCGCTCTATGTTCTATTGATGTTCCGGTCGCAAGCGCGAAGTTGGCGCTTGCCACGGCAATGTGGTATGAGACAGGCAATATATGGTGTTTTTTGGCGGACGCCACCCGTATCGGCGGTTGACTTGTCATAAAAATGCCGCTAACCGCCGCTTCACAAATGGCGGTCGCCCCTTCGGCGGCCCTTTTTATTTCAACCGAATTTTTGGGCGGTGATTCGCCCGTGTGACAGGACATTGACATGAAACGCACTTTTCAACCTAGCAACTTGGTTCGTAAGCGTCGCCACGGCTTCCGTTTGCGTATGTCGACTCCTGGTGGCCGCAACATCCTGCGCGCACGCCGCGCCCGTGGCCGTGCGAAGCTGTCTGCCTAACTAAGGGTGGCGCGGTGGCGGTGACGTCATTGTGCCAAAGGACAGGCTGACCATGACAGCCATTGATACTCCGAAACTGCTGAAAAATATGCGAAAGCGTTCGGATTTTCTAAATGCAAACCGGGGACGGCGCCATGCTGCTCCCGGTTTTGTTATTTTGGATTATGCGCGTGGCGATGGCGATTCGGCGGTGCGTCTTGGCATTACTATTACGAAGAAAGTAGGCAACGCCGTGGTTCGCAACCGGATGCGGCGGCGATTTCGCGAATTGGCGCGGCCGTTGCTGCCCTTTCTTGGCCAAGCGGGGCATGATTATGTCCTCATCGGCCGCGATGGCGGGATTGAGCGGGACTATGCGCTGCTCCATGCCGAATTGGAAAAGGGACTGGTCCGTTTAGCGAAGGGTGAGGCGGACAAGCCCCGCCCCCTTCGCTCCGGCAAACCGCGCGGCGGTCGCTGACACCGATGGAAACTCGCCCTGCCCTGCTTTCGCGGCTATTAGGGAAGCCGATAATATGGCTGTCGCTGGCTTGGCGTTACGGTCCCTCAATGATTTTACCGCCCAGTTGCCGTTACACGCCGACATGTTCGGCCTATATGATACAGGCAGTGACGAAATATGGCGCATTTAAGGGTGGCTGGATGGGCATCAAGCGGCTATTGCGCTGTCATCCATGGGGTGGGTGCGGGCATGATCCTGTGCCATAGGCAATTTTTGATTTTATACGGTTGGGATTAGTACTTTGAACGAGCAACCCGCAATTGACACGCGCAATATGATTTTGGCCGTAGTTTTGGCCGCGCTGATCCTGTTTGGCTGGCCCTTGGCACAGGGATATTTCTTCCCTGCCCCGCCTGAGTCTGCACAGGAAGTGGCGGACAAGGAAAAGGCTGTAGCTACGAAGTCAGGCGACCCAGTAGTGGCAAGTGGTGCAGCAAGCGCGGTGATGCCTTTGGGTTCAGCCCTAAAATCCGGACCCCGCGTCCTCATCGAAACCCCAAAAGTCAAAGGTTCGCTCTCGCTCACCGGCGCGCGGATTGATGATTTGGTGTTGACGCAACACACCGTTGACTTGGCCAAGGACAGTCCGCCGGTGCGCCTGCTTAGCCCGTCCGGAACGAAGGACGCCTATTTCGCTGAGCTTGGCTGGATGGGCGATGGCGTAGCGGTGCCAAACAAGGACACCGTCTGGACGCCAAGCGCGCAAAAACTGACCCCCGAAACGCCGGTTACGCTGACGTGGGATAACAAAGCAGGGCAAGTTTTCGAAATCGCGCTGACCATCGACAAAGATTACATGATCACCGCCAAACAACGCGTAACCAATCGCGGCGCGGGCGCAGTGGCGGTTACGCCTTATGGCACAGTGAGCCGTGTTGGGATTTCTAAAGACCCTAGCACGTTTAACATTCACGTCGGCCCAATGGGCGTTTTCAACGACTCAGCAGACTATAGCCAGGATTTCGAAGACGTTGCCGAGGCTGAAGGTGGCCGCGTGGCGTATACGAACACGGACTGGCTCGGCTTCACTGATCACTTTTGGCTGACCGCACTGGTCCCTGTCACCGACAAAAATGCGCGTGGCTATTTCCTGCACAGCAAGGATGGCGATGTATACAATGTGCGCATTCAATCCGACACGGCCAAACTGGTTGCGCCGGGCAAAATTGTAACCACGGAAACGCGCATCTTTGCTGGTGCGAAAGAAGTGAAGCTGCTTGAAGGCTATATGGACAATTTGAACATAACCCTGTTCGACCGCGCGATCGACTGGGGCTGGTTCGTTTGGATTATTAAGCCATTGTTCTTATTG
>JBGSSR010000049.1:0-27832 GCA_041736905.1 Sphingomonadaceae bacterium
CCCCGGCGATGCCCGCGCCCGCGTGGCGACGGCATTGGGCTATAGTCAAGAGGATGTGACGCTCTACCCCATGCTCGCCGGCGGGTCATTTGGGCGGAACTATGAAAACGACATTGCGGTGGAGGCGGCCCTCATCGCCAAGCAACTGAACCGCCCCGTGCAATTGACGCGCTCCAGAGAGCAGGATTTGCACGCCAGTCATTTCCGCGCCCCCGCCCAAGGCTTCGTGCGCGCCGCCGTGGATGTGAACGGCGCGTTATCCGCGCTCTCGATCAAAATCGCGTCGCCGCCCGTTCTGCCCGACGTGATGGCGCGGGTGTCCGACCATGCAAACCGCGCCGCTGCGGCGGAGCAAGCTAAGGGCGTGGCCGACCGCAATGCCGTGATGGGCGCGTATAGCCCCTATGCCGTGCCGCATTTTCACCTGTCGCACTTTCCCGCCGATGTGGGCATCCCCGTGGGTCGATGGCGCGGGAACGAGGGCGTGGTTGGCACGTTCCTGCTGGAAATGATGGTCGATGAAGTCGCTCGCGCAACCGGCGCGGAGCCGTTGTCCTTCCGCCGACCACTCTTGACCAAACACCCACGCCTGATGCGTTGCCTGTCCGAGGTGACGCGCATGGCGGGCTGGACCGGCGGGGTGAAGGATGAGGCAACGGGGCGGGGGCAGGGGCTGGCCTGTGCATTATTCCGAGGCGGAGCCATCGCGGTTGTGGCGGAAGTTGAGCCGAATGGCGAAGCCATCCGCGTGACCCGTTTATCCGCCATGGTCGATGCGGGCCGTATCATCCACCCCGACGTCGCGCGGCAACAGGTTGAGGGCGGCATGCTCTTTGCCGCCGCCGCCGCATTGGCGGGCGATGTCAATTTCAAGGGCGGATTGCCAGTGCAAAAACGGCTGGGAGACCTCGGCTTGATGACATTGGCCGATGCGCCCGAAATATCGGTGGAGTTCATCCGCAGCGAGGCCCCGCCAGCGGGATTGGAAGGGCTGTCCATCCCCGCCGTCGTCCCTGCTATCGGCAATGCCGTGTTCAGCGCGACAGGGCAGCGCAGGTGGTCATTGCCGCTACGATAGTTATCGGGATAACCCTAAATTACGCGCCGCGTAACGAGTCTCCTTGCTAATCTATTCCTGCCAACGCATATCGGCGGATATGACGCATTCTCCCACCTATTTGCCAAAAGACCAACTGCCCGCTGCCCATCCGGAAATTAGGGGGCCAAAGATTGGCGTCTTGCTGGTCAATCTGGGCACGCCCGATGCCCCTGATACGCCATCGGTGAAGCGGTATTTGTCGGAATTCCTGTCCGATAAGCGCGTGGTGGAACTCCCCGCGATTGTCTGGCAACCCATATTGCGCGGCTACATATTGAACACGCGGCCCAAAAAATCCGCCGCCGCCTATGCCAAGGTGTGGAGCGAGGATGGCAGCCCGCTTGCCGCTATTACCAAACGCCAAACCGCCGCCTTGGCCGCGCGGATGCCGAACGTGGATGTCCGCTATGCCATGCGCTATGGCAAGCCCAGCATCCATGATGTGATGACCGCAATGCAGGCGGAGGGGTGCGTGCGCATTCTGATCGCGCCGCTGTATCCGCAATATTCCGGCGCGACCACGGCAACGGTGATTGACAAGGTGGCGCAGGCTCTGGCCGATATGCGTTGGCAACCGGCCATTCGCACCATGCCGCCCTATCACGATGACGCGTTCTATATTGACGCGCTGGCAAAGGAATTGGAGGCAGGTTTGGCGGCGCTCGATTTCGTGCCCGACCGCATTGTCGCCAGTTTCCACGGGATGCCCGAACGAACGCTGACGCTGGGCGATCCCTATCATTGCCATTGCCAGAAAACGGCGCGGCTCTTGTCGGAGAAGATTGGCCGCCCGCTCACCGTCACCTTCCAATCGCGGTTCGGGCGGGCGAAATGGTTGGAACCCGCGACCGACACGACTTTGGAAGAAATAGCCCATGATGGCGTGCGTAAAGTCGCCATTTTCGCGCCCGGTTTCTCCGCCGACTGCCTCGAAACATTGGAGGAATTGTCGATGGAGGGCAAAGAGATATTCGAGGAAGCGGGCGGCACCCACTTTGCCTATATCCCATGCCTCAACGATGGCGCATCGGGCATGGACATGGTGGAGGCGATGGTGCGCCGCGAATTGGGCGGTTGGCTGTAAGCGTCACTTACATCTTTGGGCATCTTAGACTAAATATAGCTATTCGCCTGCTTTTCCGACCTTGCCAGCGGCGCGGGCGTCGCATAGCCTAGGTCTCCCAACAGATGCACAAGCATCGTCTATATAAGGAGAGGCCTCATGAAAATTGCAATAGTCACCGGCGGAACACGCGGTATTGGTGAGGCCATTTCGGTTAAGCTCAAAGAGGCCGGCCGCTTCGTCATCGCCTCCTACGCGGGGAACGATACCGCCGCCGCCGCCTTCAAAGAACGCACGGGGATTGAGGTGCGCAAATGGGACATTGGCGATCATGAGCAATGCCAAGCCGCCTGCGCCGAAATCGAATCCGCCTTCGGCCCCATCGACATCATGGTCAATAACGCCGGCATCACCCGCGACGCGACCATCGTCAAAATGACCTATGAACAATGGGAAGAAGTGATCCGCGTGGACCTGTCCGGTTGCTTCAGCATGGCAAAGGCGGTGTTCGGCGGGATGCGCGAGCGCAAATGGGGCCGTATTGTCAACGTCGGCTCGGTCAATGGGCAGGGCGGGCAAATCGGCCAGGTTAACTATGCCGCCGCAAAATCGGGCATCCACGGCTTCACCAAGAGCCTCGCGATGGAGGGCGCGCGCTACAACGTCACCGCCAACGCGATTGCGCCGGGCTATATCGCCACCGAAATGCTGGCCACCATCCCCGAAAATGTGATGCAGAAAATCGTCGCGCAAATCCCCGTCGGTCGCCTTGGCGAGGCAGAGGAAATTGCTCGTGGTGTGGAGTTCCTGACCAGCGACAATGCGGGCTTTATTACGGGTTCGACCCTGTCTATTAATGGCGGGATGCATATGTATTGACGGGGGCACGATGACCGAACCGACACTAAAGCAGGCGCAAGCGGATTTGGGCCGCGCGTTCATCGGCGGAGCGCCGGGGGTTTTGGTGTCGGGTTTGGTCTGGCTCGTCGCGGGTGGTGCGTGGATGATGCACGGCGCGAATGCGGCGTTTTGGGCGGTGTTCTTTGGCGGCATGGCGATTTTCCCATTGGGGCTTTTGATTGCGCGTGCCGTTTTTAAAGCGCCGCCGGTCGGCGTGGGCAAGCCGTTGGAACGGTTGGGCCTTGAATCCACCTTCGTCCTCTTCGCGGGCGTAATTATTGCATGGGTTTTGCTGCCGATGGGGGCGGAGCGCGCCATTGCCGTGCTCGCCATCATCATCGGCGTGCGCTATTTCAGTTTCCGCACAATGTATGATGAGGCCGCCTACTGGCTGCTCGGCGCGGCGTTCGTTGCGGTGGGCGTGGTGGCGCTGATCGGCCGGGGGTTCTCCGGCGCGAACTTCGCCTTTGCAATTGGCGCGGTGGAGGTGGTCGCCGCCGTCCTCATCTACCGCCGGTGGAGCCATCGGCGATAAAGGGCGGGAGAGTTGGACGGCGACGTTTCACACTAAAGCTCGCCATCAAACTTCAGCCAATATCCTACCACTCGCCATTGTCCGTCCTCGTGCTGTAGAGCGATCGACTCAATCGTGTCAGGCTTTTCCGCAAATTCTGTGCGAAATTTCACCATTTCATATCCGGAGGGCGGGGCTGGGACAAATTCTTGTGACAGAAATGTCCGCGATACTGTTGCGCCCAATTTCGGCTGTACCGATTCGGCTATCTCAGCAAATTGTTCCTTACTGTTCAGTTCACGAAATTGCTGTCCAGTTGCGGCCCAACTGGCCTCCCAATCATGGGCGTCGACGAACGCCAGCCATTGGCGCGCGGCCTGCACCACTTCGGTGTCCTGAGCGGGGTCGGCGATGCCAGTCAGTTGAGGGGCGGGGTCGGGCGCTCGGGCAAGTTCAGGAGACGCGGCGGCGAGGGCAATGAGCGATAGGACAATGGACATAACGGCAATTACTCCGATGAACATGGGGAGGGGCATCCTCCGGCCATGACCGCCTGGCGGTGTGGAGTGATTTATGGCGGCAGGGGTGATGGGCGCATACCCCAAATCCTTGTCCCCTAAATTTTCGGGGGTGTCGGTTTTTTCCCCGCCCTCGCTTTCGTGGAGCAGGCGCGCGGCCTCCCTGCTGCTGGAAACCGCCATTTTCTGCCGCGCATTGCGCAGCCGTTCGTTCACCGTGTGCACCGACAGGTTAAAATGGCGCGCGATGCTTTTGCTGTCATAACCGCGCAGCAATAGGCGCAGCGTTTCCTTTTCTTTATCGGTCAGGGCGTCGATAGCGTTCGTCATGGCGCGCAGTTTAGGCCGCCCCGCACCGCCAAGCCACCCCAAAAAAAAATCGTAGGTCGCGGCGCATGGAGGGCTATAAGGGACATATGTCTGCCCCATTTCATCCGCCAGTCAAACGCTCGATCACGATCAACGGCCATCAGACGAGCATATCGTTGGAGCCGATGTTCTGGACCATGCTGCGCGCCGCCGCCGATAAGCGCGGGGTAGCGATGAGCGCGCTGGTGGCCCAGATCGATGCCGAGCGTATTGGTTCCGACACGCCGCCGGGGCTGGCTGGGGCGATCCGGCTTTGGCTGGTGTGGGAGGGCGCTCATGCTCCGCTATGAGGCGCGCCACAGGATGCTGGCCTATAGCCTCGCCGCGCTGGCGGGGTACGTCGATGCCGTCGGCTTTATCGTCAGCGGCGGGTTCTTCGTCAGCTTCATGAGTGGCAACACCACGCGGGCTGGCGTGGAATTGCCCTTCGGGCTGGCGGAGACAGGCATGGCGTTGAGCCTGATCGCCGCATTCGTGAGCGGCACCGTGGCGGGGTCCTTGCTGGGGCGGCGGAGTTGGAAGTCGCGGGAGTCGGCCATCCTGTGGAGCATCGCCGCTGTCCTCACCACCGCCTGCCTGCTGTTTGGCGTCGGTTTGGCCTACCCCGCGCTGCTTCTCACCGCCGCCGCGATGGGCGCGGAAAACACGATATTTGAGGAGGATGGCGAGGTTACCATCGGCCTCACCTATATGACCGGCACGCTGGTTAAAACGGGGCAACGCATCGCGGGCGCATTGGCGGGAGGGCCGAAATGGGATTGGACGCCCTATGCGCTCTTATGGGTGAGCCTGCTCAGCGGCAGCATAATGGGCGCATTCGCGCATCATGCGTTTGGAGTGAGCGCGCTCTGGGGCGCGGCGGGGGTGGCGTTGGTTTTGGGGGGATGGGTTAGGCGGGGGTCTTAATCCGCCCCAACCCGCTCCACATCCGCGCCGACGAGTTGCAGCTTTTCTTCCAACCGTTCGTACCCACGGTCGAGGTGATAGAGGCGCGATACTTCGGTCTCGCCCTCTGCCACCAAACCGGCCATGACGAGGCTCATCGAGGCGCGTAGGTCGGTGGCCATCACGGGCGCGCCGGTTAGGCCTCTGACGCCGTGGACAATCGCGGTGCGGCCCTTGGTTTCGATGTTCGCGCCCATGCGATTGAGTTCGGGGACGTGCATGAAACGGTTTTCAAAAATCGTTTCGGTCAGGACGCTGGACCCCTCCGCCATGCACAGCATTGCCATGAATTGCGCCTGCATATCGGTGGCAAAACCGGGGTAGGGCGCGGTGGTCAGCGTGATGGCTTTGAGCGGCCCTTGCGCGGCGACGCGAAGGCCATTTTTGGTGTCCTCAACCAACACATTGGCGGCGCGCAGGGCGGCGACGGTGGCCTCCATCTCGCTGGATTTTGCGCCGAGGAGTTCGACATCCCCGCCGGTCATCGCAGCGGCGCAGGCGTAGCTGCCCGCCTCAATCCGGTCGCTCATCACGCGGTAGGTCGCGCCGTGCAGGCGGTCTTTGCCGTGGATGGTCAGGTCGCTGGACCCGATGCCCTCAATCTCTGCGCCCATGGCGACGAGCAGTTTGCACAGGTCGACAATCTCCGGCTCCCGCGCGGCATTGTGCAATGTGCAGGTGCCCTTGGCGAGCGCGGCGGCCATCAACGCATTCTCGGTCGCGCCGACGGAGACGACGGGGAAAGTGAAGCTGCCGCCGGGCACGCGGCCGCCTGGCGCAGTTGCCTTGACATAGCCCGCCGCCATTTCGATTTCGACGCCGAAGGCTTCCAGAGCCTTTAAGTGCAGGTCGATGGGCCGGTTGCCGATGGCGCATCCGCCGGGCAGCGATACGGTCGCCTCGCCGCAACGGGCGAGCAAGGGGCCGAGCACAAGGATGCTGGCGCGCATTTTGCGGACCCGATCATAGGGCGCAACGTTGCTGGTCATGCGTGTTGCTTGCAACGTCATGACGCGGCCGAAATCCTCGGGCCGTGCGCCCGCGATGCTGGTCGAGACGCCGAATTGGTTCATCAAATGCTGAAACCCGTCGATGTCGGCAAGGCGCGGTAAATTGCGCAGCGTCACCGGCTCGTCGGTGAGCAACGCGCAAGGCAAAAGGGTCAATGCGCTGTTCTTCGCACCGCTGATTGGAATTTGGCCCTTAAGCGCGCGGCCACCGCGAACGAGTATCTTGTCCATTGGCCGCTTTTAGCGACAACGCGGCGGCGCGCAAGGGGGAGTTGGATTTCGCTGGGGACAGCCGGACAAACGCATAGCTATACGCGTCTTACTCCCGCCCCTACTCCCGCATCGCCCTGCGCAGTTGATTGATCAGCGGTTGCACCAAATACATTAACATTGAACGCGACCCCGTGGTCAGGAACAATTCCACAGGCAACCCTGCGCGCACTGCTTCACGGCCACCGATCTTGGCGAGTTCCGCCTCGCTTACCTCTACACGGATGGGGAAGAAACTCATCCCGCTTTGCTGGTCGGTGATGCGTTCGGGCGCGACAAAGATCAACTTGCCGTTGATTTCGGGGGCCATTTGGTCCTCCAATACGGAGAAACGGACGCGCACTGGCTGCCCAATTTTCAGATTGTCGATGTCCATCGGGCTGGCCTGCCCATCGATGACCAAAGTATCGGCATCGGGCACGATACGGGCGATGGGTTGCGCAGGCGGCACGGCGCTGCCCACGGTGGCATAGGTCAGATTGTCGATGACGCCCGATTGTGGCGCGCGAATGATGGTGCGCTTCAGAGTATCATCGGCGGAGGTGGAGCGGCCCTCTAACTCGGTCAATTGCGATACCACAGTGCCCAATTCGGTCGCCGCCTGCACACGGCGCGATTGCGATGCGCCAAGGATTTGCTCCTCAGTCTGGCCGATTTGCGCCTCTGCACTGGCGATGTCGGCGTTGAGTGAGGCAACGCGCGCCTTCAACTCGACCGCTGTGCGCTCCATCGTGTTGAGCCGGTTGATGGTGACCAATCCCTGTTCCTTTAGGGTGCGCAAACCCTCAAGCTCTGGCCCGATCAGTGTCAATTGTTCCTGCGCCGCCGCGATTTGCGCGCGGTAGCTGATGATTTGTTCGCGATATTGTTGCCCGCGTTGGCGCAGCAGGGCGACGGTGCTGATTTGCTCATTGCGTTCCAGCGTGAATTGCCGCTGCTCACGGTCCATGGCGCGGCGGCCCTCGGCCCCCATGCTATTTAGCGTTGCGGGGAAGCTAATCGACGGCGCATCATCGCGCACGGCCTCCAACCTTGCTTTGCGTGCGGTCAATTGCGCGCGGCCCAAATCGGCGACATTGGCACTGGATTGGATGATGGTGGGGTCCAGCCGCATGAGCTCCTGCCCCGCCTCCACTCGGTCGCCTTCCTTGACATAAATCGCGGACAGGACGCCGCCCTGCGCGTGGGAAATGGTCTTCACCCGCGATTCGACCACGACGGAGCCAGTGGCCATGACCGCGCCCTCAATCGGGAAAAACGCCATCAGACCAAACACGCCAAATATCATAAAGGCGACCAACCACAATGCACGGTTGGCGCGTTTTTTAAGCGTCACGTCAATCGATTCCGCCGCAGGTTGCGGGACAATCATGGGCAAGTTTGCGCCAGGGTTCGATGGCACGGGGGCGGTGTTGGCCGAGGATGCAGGAGGGGTCATTGCGGTTTCTCCTCCTTTTTAGGGGGCGATTTGGGGGGAGTTTTTGGTGTCGGGTCGGGCTTTGGTGTCGCCCGTACATTGCCGGTGACGTTTCCGTTTGGATTTGCGGCACCATTGGGTTTCGCCTGCACAGTTCCATGGTGAGCCGCACCATTCGCGCCAGCTTTCGGCGTGATGGCGGACTTGGCCGCTTGTTCAGCCTGCGCCGCCGCCGTGCGTTCGGCCTGGGCGTCTTGCAACGCCTTCCAAATTTCATCGCGGGGACCAAAGCTTTGCTGCTGCCCGTCTTTTAGCACCATCAGGTGACTGACCCGCGACAACAAGGTTTTCCGGTGGGTGACCACGACGACAATGCCGCCGCGTTGCCGCACCTCGGTAATCACGTTCATCAACGCCTGTTCGCCGTCAGGGTCCAAATTGCTGTCCGGTTCGTCGAGCAGGAGAAGGAACGGGTCACGATAAAGCGCGCGGGCCAGCGCCACACGTTGCCTTTGTCCGGCGGATAGCATGGTGCCATTTTCACCCAAATCGCTGTCATAGCCATCGGGCAGATGCAGGATCATGTCGTGCACGCCCGCTTTTTTGGCCGCCGCAATGATAAGGTCCGGCGGGGCATCAGGTTCAAAGCGCGCAATATTCTGCGCCGCTGTGCCTGCGAACAATTCCACTTCCTGCGGCAAGTAACCGACAAAACCGCCCAGACGCTCGGGGGCCCATTGGTCCAATGGCGCGCCGTCCAATCGGATGGTCCCGCGCGCCGGTGGCCAGATGTTGGCAAGGCCGCGCGAAAGGCTGGATTTGCCCGAGCCACTGGGGCCAATAACGGCCAGCGCTTCGCCCGCGCGAATCGTGAAATTGGCATCAGCCAGCGCAATCCGCTGCGTCCCTGGCGGCACCAACGCCAACCGCTCAACCGCCAATTCGCGGGTCGGCGGGTCCAATGGCAAAGGCTCGGCCTCCTCCATCATCGCCTCTTGGCGCAACAAGTTGTTGAGCCAGAACCATGACGCTCGCGCCTCAATAAAGCGGCGCCAATTGGCAATCGCCTGATCCACCGGAGCCAACGCGCGGCCCGCAAGAATGGAAGAGGCGAAGATGATGCCGCCCGTTGCTTCACCATTGATAACGATAATTGCGCCGACGGTCAGCACGGCGGATTGCACAAACATGCGCAGAACTTTGGACAGGCCGGTGAAGAAGCCACTTTGGCGCGACAAAGCACCCTCTGCGGCGACATATTGGCGGTGTTGGCTTTCCACCACGCTGTTCATCCGTTTGGCAATGCCAAGGCCGGTAATGGTTTCCGCATTGCGGCGCAATCGTTCGGAGAGCATGCCACGCACGCGGGCCTGTTGCCCGACCTCCATCACCGCCTCACGCGTTTGGCGTTCGTTCATCCATGCGACGAAGCCCAAGATAATCGATCCGGCCAATGTCGTCATGCCGAGCCACGGGTGCAACACCCACAAGATGACGAGGAAAAATATAACCCACGGCAAATCGATCAGCGCCGATGGCCCCGCACTGCCCAAAAAGGCGCGCACGCGGTCAAGCTGTTGCAAGGGCGCACGCGATTCGGGGTCGGCGTTGCGGCGGACGGCGGCGGTGATTTCGCCGCGTTGCACGATATCGGCAATTTGCCCATCCATGCTTTGCCCGACCAGCGCCAATATGCCGCCGCGCATCACCTCAAAGATAAAGGTGAACGCAAACAGGAACGCGGCGATAGCGAACAGGCTGTACAATGTCGCCATGCTGTTGCTGGACAATACATTGTCATAGACGAGCATCAGATAAATGGAGCTGGTCAATGCCAGCACATTCAACACGACGCTCAGCCCCGCAACCGCAAAAAAGCTGCGTTTGAATTGGCCCAATATCTCGCGCAAGGGCGAAGGTCCGTGTGGGATGCGGTTTTGTTTGGGCATCATGGTTTGCGCTATAACTCTTCTGTTTTGCAGTGGAGGTAGGTTTAGTCGCTAAACGGTCTTAACCCAACATTCTTTTGCCGCGATGATGTGCAAACCCTAATTTTTATAGTTATCGGACATGGGCCTAGCGCAATTTGGCGCAAGCGCAAATGGTTTTGACACAAAAAAGGGGGCGCGTGGCCCCCTCTTCGTGTGTAGCAAAGAAAGGCCGCTTACGCTGGTCGGCGCGCGAATATGCCGAACCCTGCGATAATCGCATAGCAAACCGCGGGCAGGATGAACGCCATTGCCAGACTGCCGGTGGCATCGGCAATCATGCCGGTGATGAGCGGAATGACCGCACCACCGAAAATGGCGATGTTGATAATCCCCGAACCATCGGCGGCCCGCGCCCCCAATTTTTCACAGGCAAGGGAGAAAATGGTCGGGAACATGATGGAATTCATGAGGCCAATGGCAAGCAGGCTGTAGCCCGCGACGATGCCCGTGGTGCTGGTGGACAACAGGATGAGCGCAATCGCGCCAACCGATACTCCAGCTAGGACCATTCCAGGGCTGACCAAACGAAGTACGGCTGAGCCAATAAAACGCCCCACCATCGCGCCGCCCCAATAATAAGCAATCATGGGGCCAGCATCCTGCTCAGACAGGCCCATAACGTGGCTTTGCATCAGATAATTGACGATGAGCGAGCCAATGGCAACCTCGGCCCCAACATAAAGAAAGATGCACATCGCGCCATAGCTGAACCGCGTGCGGGTGAGCAGGTCGTTGCCATACAACCACGCCGCAGGGGCCGCGAGCATCAGGATCAGGCCGAGCGCGTAATATTCATATACTGCCGCGACGGCACCCGCGATGATGAGGGCAAGGCCGATGAAGTAGCGATTGGTGGACACCAAGGGCGTTTCACTAACCATCGATGGATCATGGGGCAGGCGATTGCGGAACATCCAAACGGCGGCGGCCACCACGGCAAGCGCAATGGCAATGCCGATATAGCCGTTAACAATCGCTTGGCTTTCCGCCGTGCGATACGCATCTAACGCCGCGCCCGACAATTGGTCGGCGGAAACGGTAGCGAGCCCGCCCAGAATCAACGCTGCGCCGACGATGGGGAATATCGTCGTGCCCAGCGAGTTAAACGCCTGCGCAAAGGTCAACCGGCTGTGCGTGGTTTCTGGTTTGCCAAGCATTGAAATCAGCGGGTTGGCGACGACTTGCACAATCACAACGCCGCTCGCCAAAACGAACAAAGCGGCGAGGAATAGGCCATAGGTCGCCGTCGTGCTGGCCGGAATGAACAGCAAGCATCCAGTCAGCATAATGACCAATCCGGCCACTGCGCCCTTCATATAGCCCAATCGCTTGACCAGCGCCGCGCCGGGGATGCCGATGACCAGATAGGCGGTGAAGAAGCAGAATTGCACCAACATCGCCTCTGTGTACGAAAGCGTGAACAGTTCTTTCAGCTTCGGCAAAATAACGTCATTCAACGAGGTGATACCGCCGAAAATGAAGAATAAGGCGAAGACGAAATAATTCAGTCCAGGCGCGTTGATTTGGTGGGTATCGTCGCCGCTGGATACGCCGGCGGCATTGGGGGCCATGGCCATGTCTCTCTCCCTCAGTTTGATCGGTCGCAGGGATGCGCCGTCATTTTGTGACCGTTCACAATTTTGCTATGTGATAGCGGCAATTGCGGAATTTTGAAGCGCAAAATGGCGATGTGCGGGTAAAATGTGCAAGCGAATTCGCCTCGCGCCACCAATGTATTCGTTTGCATACCCACTTCGGCCGCAGGTTTGGCGGCGGTGCTACGCATACGTAAACCCTATTCGGCGGGCTAGGCGGGGTGCCTTCTTCATGCAATACAATCGATTGCATAAGCATTGGGAGAGGGTGATATGCGGGGCAAGACGGTCCAATATGCGGTGATTGCGGCGCTGGCCGGATTTTTGTTCGGGTTCGACACGGCGGTCATTTCCGGCGCGGAGCAGACGGTGCAGCGGGTGTGGGAAATGGACGCCGTGCTGCATGGGTTAGCGATAAGCAGCGCGTTGTGGGGCACAGTCATTGGCGCGCTCTTCGGCGGTTGGCCGTCGGACAAATACGGCCGCAAACCAACGCTTATCGTCATCGGCATCCTCTACGCCGTGTCCGCAATAGGCAGCGCGCTGGCATGGGATCCGTATAGCTTCATGATTTTCCGCCTCATCGGTGGCCTTGGCGTCGGCGCATCATCGGTCGCCGCCCCGGCCTATATCGCGGAGATAGCTCCGGCGGCTCAGCGTGGGCGGCTCGTCGCGCTGTTTCAAACCAACATCGTCATTGGCATATTGGTGGCGTTCGTGAGCAATTATTTGCTTGGCGGCATAGGCGACAACGACTGGCGCTGGATGTTGGGGGCGGAGGTTTTGCCCGCCATCGCCTATCTTGCCGCCTGTTTCATCATCCCCGAAAGCCCCCGTTGGTTGGTCACACGGCGCGGCGATGTGGCGGGCGCGCGGGCCGTGCTGATGCAGACCGACCCCGATGGCGCGGAGGCGACATTGGCGGCGATTGCTGCGGGCGAGGGGGAGGAGCAACGCATGTCGCTCAAAGCGTTCTTCTCCGCCAAATACCGCCGCGTCATTGGGCTGGCCGTCGCCATAGCGTTTTTCAACCAGGTGTCCGGCATCAACGCCATCATCTACTACGCGCCGCGCATATTTGAAAGCGCGGGGCAGGGGCAAAGCGCGGCCTTGCTGGCCACCACGGGCATAGGCGTCGTGAACCTGATTACCACGATTGTGGGTATGTTGCTCATCGATAAAATGGGGCGGCGATGGCTGATGACCGTGGGTAGCTTCGGTTATATCGGATCTTTGCTGATGGTCGCATATGGTTTTTGGAGCGCGCAGTTTGCGCTGGTGCCGATTTTTATCTTCGCCTTTATCGCCGCGCACGCGATTGGGCAGGGCGCAGTGATTTGGGTGTTCATCAGCGAAATTTTTCCTAACGAAGCCCGCGCGCAGGGCCAAGCCTTAGGCGCCAGCACGCATTGGGTGCTCGCCGCCGCGTTGACTTTGGTTATGCCCGCCGTGCTGGAAAGCGTCCCGCCGGTCGCGATATTCCTGTCCTTCGCCGCGATGATGGCGGTGCAGCTAGTCTGGGTCCGCGCTATAATGCCGGAAACCAAAGGGCGGTCTTTGGAGGATTTGAGCAGAGCATAAACCCGCTGAAAACCATTATTGCAATCGATTGTTGCAATTTGCGCGAAACTGTCTAGCGTAGCATTCTAAAGCCCCGCATGATGGGGCGAAAGGGAGAGTGAGCGATGGCACAGGCGGCAGCATTAGATTCGGCCCAATCGTCGGGCGACGTGGTTTTCAAACCCAAATTGTCCGCGCCGCGCATTTTGGAGATGAATCTGGGCTTTCTTGGCCTGCAATTCTCCTTTGGCTTGCAACAGGCAAATATGACGCCGATTTGGGCCTATCTGCGCGCGGATGAGGCGGATTTCCCGTGGTTGGGCATTGCCGGACCTTTGACTGGATTGTTGGTGCAGCCGATTATCGGCGTGATGAGCGACCGGACCCTGTCCCGCTATGGCCGCCGCACGCCCTATTTCCTGATTGGCGCAATGATGTGCATGGCGGGGCTGTTTTTCATGCCCCTGTCGCAAAGTGTGTTGATGGCGTTTTCCATCCTGTTCCTGCTGGATGTCGGTAACAACGTCACCATGGAGCCGTATCGTGCCTATGTGAATGACCGATTGCCCGCCGAGCAGCGCGGGTTCGGATTCCTATCGCAAAGTGCGTTTACCGGATTGGCGCAATGCCTTGCCTATGCCAGCCCGTTTTTGCTCGTCACCTTTTTCGGCATATCGAAGGTCGCGTTGCCGGGGCAGATCCCCGATTATACGCGCTACGCATTCTATATCGGCGCGGTGTTGTCGATGGCGACTATCCTCTGGTCTGTATTGCGCGTACCCGAATTGCCGCTAACGGCGGAGGAGCGGGCGAAGATTGAGGCATTGCCCAAGGGATTAGGCCCGTTCTTCCACGAAATTTTCGATGCCATGCGCGATATGCCGAAGGAAATGCGGCAGATGTTGGCGATGAGCCTGTTCCAATGGTATGCCATGTGCTGCTATTGGGGATACCGGACGCCCGCCATTTCAAAGGCATTGTTCGGCACATCGGACGCGACCACGGCCTCGTTTCGGGAGGCAGATTTGTTGTCCGGGCCGATGGGCGCATTCTATAACGCCATCGCCTTTGCCAGCGCGTTGGCGATGATTCCCTTGGCCAAGAAATTTGGCGCACCGCGCGTCCACGCCGCCGCCCTTGTGCTGGCCGGGATTGGCATGGTCATCATGCCATCGACTGCATCACAGCCGGTGATGTGGTTCACGATGATCCTCATGGGCCTTGGTTGGGGCAGCATTATGGGCAACCCCTATATCATCCTGTCGAACAGCATTCCGGCGGAGCGGACCGGCGTGTATATGGGCATTTTCAACATGATGATTTGCGCGCCGATGCTAATTTTCGCAGCGACGATGACGTTTATGTATCGGCCTCTGCTGGGCGGAGATCCGCGCAATGTGATGATTTTCGGCGGCGTTTGCATGGTCGCAGCGGCGATTGCCGTATGGCGCATACGCGATAAAGGGACTGCGGCGGCGTGAGCTTTATCTGCATTGATTCGGTTACAACCAGCCTGCTGCTGGAGCGCGTGGAGGATTCCGCGCCGCTTTGGCGATATTTCGGGAGCAGGCTGGCGGAGGGCGCGGGGCCGTCGGGGGCACTGAGGGACGACCGCGCCCTCCCTTCTTTCCATCCTGATAGCCAGGCTATGCTGTCGTTGGTGCCGACCCACGGCAGCGGCTGGTTCGGCCCAGCGGCTGTGCGTGCGCATCGCTCTGGCCGCGATTGGGTGCAACAATGGACGGCGTGCGCGGAGGTATGGGACGGCGAAACGTTGACCCTGTATTTGACCGATGACGTGTCGGGCGTGGCGGTGGAACAGCGGGTGCGGCTAGACCCCGGGACTGGCGTGCTGACATTATTGGCTCGATTGACCAACACAGGCGCGGGCGTATTGACCGTCGATTGGCTGGCCGCCGGGACCGTGCCTTTGCCGCCCCATGCAACGTCTGTGACCAGTTGGCACGGGCGGCATAATGTCGAGTTTCAGGAGGAAACTGCCCCGCTCACCCGCTCCATCTGGAGCCGCGAAAATCGGCGCGGGCTGACCAGCCATGAGGATTGGCCCGCCGCACTCGTCCAAACTGAGGAAGGCGTTATCGGTGCGCATCTGGCGTGGAGCGGCAACCATCGCCAAAGCATTGAACCATTGGACGATGGCCGCTTTGCTTGGCAATCGGGCGCGTATCTCTCGCCTGGCGAGGTGATTTTGGCGGAGGGGGAAAGCTACACCACGCCCGAATGGCTGGTCGCGTTCGGCACTGACCGCAATGCGATGAGCCAGTCCTTCCACGCCGACATGCGCGCGCGGGTGCAATGGCCGGGTGGCGCGATGAAACCCGGTCCGGTTCATATCAATAGCTGGGAAGGGTTCTATTTCGACCATGATGAGGCCGCGCTAATGGCGCTCGCCGACTCCGCCGCCGCATTGGGCGTGGAGCGGTTTGTGCTTGACGATGGCTGGTTCAAGGGGCGCGATGATGACACGTCTTCGCTGGGTGATTGGGTCGTGGACGCCCGCAAATATCCGCGAGGGCTAAGTCCGTTGGCGGAGCACGTTCGCGCCCTTGGCATGGAATTTGGCCTGTGGGTTGAGCCGGAAATGGTCAACCCCGACAGCGATCTTTATCGTGCACATCCAGATTGGGTGTTGGGGCAAGCGGGGCGGCAGGATGTGACCGCGCGCAATCAATTGGTGCTGGATTTAACGCGCGAGGATGTGCGCGATTATCTGTTCGCGCGCCTTTCCGAATTGCTGGACACGCTCCCTATTGGTTACCTGAAATGGGACCATAACCGCGTGTTGACCCATGCCGGAGAACGCGCCGCGTTCAGCGCGCAAGTCGATGGTGCCTATACCCTGTTCGCCCGCCTTCGTGCCACGTATCCGGCGGTGGAGATAGAGGCGTGCGCGGGCGGCGGGGGGCGCATAGACGCCGGAATTCTGCGCTACACTCACCGGTTCTGGACCAGCGATTGCATCGACGCCGTGTCCCGCGTGGCGATGCAGCGGGCGTTCCTGACGTTCTTTCCCCCCGAAGTAATGGGCAGCCACGTCGGCGCGTCGCCCGCGCACTCGACGGGCCGGATGCAGAGTATGGATTTCCGCGCCGCCGTCGCACTACCCGGGCATTTCGGGTTGGAGTTTGACACGCGCACTTTGTCGCCGGAGGATGCCAAAAGCCTGACCCAATGGACGGCGCTTTATAAAGATTTGCGCGGCGAATTGCATGGCCGCCCGGTGTGGCAGGGGGCTGAGAAGGATGGCCTCCTTTGGCAGGCTTTCGGCGATGCGGAGAGTCTTCTCCTCTTTGTTACGCGGCTGGCTTTCCCCACGCTGGCCCATCCTGTGCCGATCCGTTTGCCGATGTTGAACGAGGGCGATTATCAGGTGGAGGCCGTCTGGCCACGGCCCAATGACATGGTGGAAACGCGCACCGAAAACGGCGATTGGCTCGCCCGTCATGGCCTGATCCTTCCTCCGCAAAAGGCGGAGACGGTGCGCATCGTGCGCCTGACCCCACTATAGGAAACTCCATGCCCGATTTTGACGTAGCCCCTTTCGATCCAGCGATGCACCCGCACCGGCGCTATAACCCGTTGTCCGACCAATGGGTGTTGGTCAGCCCGCACCGGATGCAACGGCCATGGCTGGGCCAGGAGGATGCGCCGGATGTGGAGGCGCGGCCCGCGCACGACCCCGCCTGTTTCCTCTGCGCCGGCAACACCCGCGTGACGGGCGAAGTGAACCCCGATTACGACGCGACGTTCGTGTTTGCCAACGACTTTGCGGCCTTATTGAAGGACAGTCCGGAACCGAGCAGCGACGACCCCCTTTTCCGCAGCGAGGCGGCACGCGGAGAGGCACGGGTGATTTGTTTTTCGCCCGATCATGGCAAGACGCTCGCCGAAATGACCGCGCCGGAAATCCGCGCCGTGGTCGATACTTGGGCGAGCCAAGCCGCGGACCTCGGTGCGAAATGGCGGCATGTGCAATTGTTTGAGAACAAAGGTGCGGTAATGGGGTGCAGCAACCCGCACCCGCATGGGCAAGTATGGGCCAGCGACTTTGTGCCCGATTTAGTGGCGCGGGAGGCGAAGGCTCAGGCGGATTATGCCGCCCCGCATGGTGGTTCAATGTTGCTGGAAGTCGCAGCAAAAGAGGCGGGCGGACCGCGTGAGGTGTGCGCCAATGCCGACTGGTTGGCGATTGTCCCCTATTGGGCGGCGTGGCCGTTTGAGACGTTGCTTCTGCCCCGATTTGTCGTGGCGCGCATAGAGGAATTAACGGCAGGGCAACGCGACGGCCTGTCCGAAATCCTGCGCAGCTTACTTGCGAAATATGACAACCTTTTTGGGTGCAGCTTTCCATATAGCATGGGCTGGCACGGCGCACCTTATGACGGTGCGGCGCATGGGGAATGGCAACTCCACGCCCATTTCTACCCGCCGCTCCTCCGCTCCGCCAGCGTGCGCAAATTCATGGTCGGCTATGAAATGCTGGCCGAGGCGCAGCGCGATTTGACGCCGGAACAGGCCGCCGAACGCTTGCGCGGATTGCCTGACACGCATTACCGGAGGGCGCGATGAAAGACGCCGTTACCGCCGCCTTCGCTGAGGCCTTTGGTGCGCCGCCCGCTCACATTGCCTTCGCACCGGGCCGCGTGAATGTGTTGGGCGAGCATACCGATTATAACGATGGCTTCGTTTTGCCATGCGCCATCGGTGCAGGGACGTACGCCGCCGTGGGACCGCGCGAAGATTGCCGGATCTTTGCCATCGCTGCGGACTTCGGCGATGCGGTGGACAGCATCGACCTGACGCACCCCATCACGCTAGGCGCGCATGATTGGGCCAATTATGTGCGCGGGATGGCTCATTACTTGGGCGCGGCGGGCGTGGCTCCTGCCGGCGCGAATCTGTATATTAAAGGCACAATGCCCAAGGGCGCGGGCCTGTCGTCGTCGGCGTCGTTGGAGAATGCCGTCGGCTTGGCATTGGCAACGCTGGCGGGCTTTGTCGACATCGACCGCGCGGACCTCGCCAAAATGGGGCAACTCAGCGAGCACAATTTTGCCGGCTGCCATTGCGGCATCATGGACCAAATGGTCAGTGCGGACGCTAAGCGCGGGCACCTGATGTTGCTGGATTGCCGCACCCTTGCGCCGACGCACATCACCTTCCCCGACAATTGGGCGATATTGATCGTGCAAAGCGGCGTCGTGCGCGGGCTGGTCGATGGCGAGTATAACGTACGGCGCGCACAGTGTGAGGCGGCGGCGGCGCATTTTGGTGTGGCCGCGCTGCGCGATGTCGATGCGGCGATGCTGACAGCCAACCCGCCCACCGATGCTACGGTGGCTGCGCGGGTGCGGCATGTCGTGACGGAAAATGTAAGGGTTCTGGCGGCAGTGGATGCTTTGGCGGCGCGCGATCTGGCTGCGCTGGGCGATTTGTTGCGTGCCAGCCATGAATCAATGCGCAATGATTTTGCCGTCACGCACCCCAAAGTGGACGAGTTAGCCGACCGGTTCAACGCGCTAATTGGTCGCCAAGGCGGCGCGCGCATGACGGGCGGCGGCTTTGGTGGAGCGGTGGTTGCGGTGGTGGCAGCAGATAGAGCGGCGGCTGTAGCAGCGGCAATTGCCCGTGATTATCAAACCCCGGATGGTTCCGCGCCCAAAATTCTGCATGTCAGGCCAGAGGCGGGCGCTCAGCTTATTTGATGTTTGCAATCGATTGCAAAATTGTCTTGCAATCCCCTATCGCGACGTTATGCCTAACCCAAAGGACGAGGAAGGTTTGCCCGCGTGGACGCTATACAACAAAATACCCTGTCGCGTTGGACGGCGGAGCAGATTGCGCTGGTCGCCGATTTTAACGGCGCGCGCATTCCGCTGATTACGGCGGCGGATGTTGCGCCGATCTTGCCTGAATTTCAGCTTTGGGATTTGTGGCCCATTCAACATCCCGACGGTCGAACAGTGGATTTTAATGGCGCGGAAGGCTGGGTCATTATGGCCGCCCCGCGCGACTTGCACCCCGATGCGCGGCATGATGTCGCGCGCCTTCGCCTGCTGACGTTGCGTGATGGCCAATGGACCGATTGTGGGTTTCTGATGCCCGAAGGTCACGCGCCGGGAAGCCGTGAATGGGCAGGCAGCACGACCTATGACGCGGCAACCGCGACGCTGACCCTGTTCTTTACCGCTACCGGCCGTCGCGGCGACACGGGACACAGTTTCGAACAGCGGCTATTTCAAGCCAGCGCGCGGGTGACGCAATCGGGCGACGTCCTGACCACACACGATTGGACTCCGTGCGTGGAAAGCTTCGCCGCCGATGGTGTGGACTATGTCGTCGTGAACGAGGGCGTCGGCACGCCGGGCTTCATCAAGGCGTTCCGTGACCCCTTCCATTTCCGCGACCCCAAAGACGGGCGGGATTACATCCTATTTTCCGGCTCGCTGGCGCAATCGGACCATGCGTTCAACGGATGCGTCGGGATTGCGCGGGCCGATGGAGCGGGCTTTGCCGATTGGCAAATCCTGCCGCCGTTGGTCGGCGCGGCGGGCGTGAACAATGAGATGGAACGCGCCATGATGCGCTGTGTCGACGGGCGATACTATCTGTTTTGGAGTACGCAGGCAAAGACCTTTGCACCCGAAGTCACCACTGGGCCGACTGGGCTGTATGGCATGGTTGCGGATAGTTTGATGGGGCCGTATATGCCGCTTAATGGTCACGGCCTTGTTGCCGCCAATCCGGTGGAAGAACCGGAGCAAACCTATAGCTGGTGGGTGTGCCATGACTTGTCCGTTATTGGTTTCGTCAACCATTGGGGCATGAAAGGGGAGGCGATCGACGCGTCCGCGCCATCCTACACCACCCAATTTGCGGGCGTGCCCTCGCCCAAATTCCGCTTGGCATTGGACGGCGCATCGGCGAAAGTTATGCCATTATGAGCAAGCCCCTTTACGGACTGATTGAGGCGGGCGGAACGAAGTTTGTGCTCGGAGTTGCCACTGGCCCCGATGACATTATCGCCACGCACCGCATCGATACCACGACGCCAGAAGAAACCATCGACGCGGCGGTCGAGTGGTTGAGCGCATATGGCCCCTTTGCCGCCATCGGTATCGCCAGCTTTGGTCCGTTGCAACTCGACAAAAGCGCGCCTGATTACGGCTGCGTCACCAACACGCCGAAAGCGCATTGGGCCGGCGCGGACCTTGTTGGGCCATTTGCGACAGCATTCGATTGTCCCGTCGCACTCGACACCGACGTCAATGGCGCGGCGTTTGCGGAGGTGCGATGGGGCGCGGCGAAAGGGACCAAATCGGCGCTCTATTTCACCATCGGCACCGGCGTTGGCGGTGGAGCCGTCATCGATGGCCGCATCCTGCACGGGCAAAGCCACCCCGAAATGGGCCATATGCGCGTGGCGCGGCATCCCGAAGATTTGGGCTATAAGGGCCATTGCCCCTTCCACGGCGATTGTTTGGAGGGGCTGGCTTGCGGACCGTCGATAATCGACCGATGGGGCGCATCGCTCTCCGACTTGCCCGCCGACCATATAGGCCACGATATTATTGCGCATTATTTGGCCCATATGACAGTGACGTGTCAGGCGCTGTTTGAGCCGGAAAAGGTAATCCTTGGCGGCGGTGTTATGGGAACGCCGGGCCTGTTGCCCCGCGTCATCGCGGCGGCGGAGACCATGGGCGGTGGCTATTTCGTCAGCCGTGCGGCGGATATTCTCACGCTCCCGGGCCTTGGGACAAGCGCCGGATTGCTGGGCGCGCTGGCTTTGGCACAGGCAATGGAACCCACCACCGCTTGACCGCTCCCCCGCGTCCTGCCATGCCTAACGCATCGCAACGGGGGAGAGCATCATGGCAACAGTAGTACCATCGAAATGGGCCAATCGATTGGCCGGAGTATCATTCACATTGGCTGTGCTCGGCCTATTGGTGGCGGGCGTCGGCCTGACGCTGGGGCGTTACGATGTGATCCCGAAGATGTCCGGTTTCCTCGGCTTTATCGGTGGCGGCGCGGTTTGCGTGCTGGCCATAGTGATCGGCTTGTTGGCGTTGCTGTTGGGACGTGGCGGGCGGGGCACGCGGCAGAAAAAGGCGCTGCTCGGCGTGCTCCTTGCGCTTCCCCTGGTCGCGTTTTTGGTGAGCCGACCCATGGCCGCAGAAGGCGTGCCCGCCATCCACGACATCACCACTGACCTTGATAACCCACCGATGTTCGTCACCTTGCCCTTGCGCAAAGACAACCGCGCCGGATTGGCATCGGAGGCGGAATATCGCGCCTTGCACACCAAAGCCTATGGTGATTTGAAGCCGCTGACCATTAACCGCCCCGTCCCCGAAGTGACCGAACAAGCCGCCAAAGTAGCCAAGGACATGGGATGGACCATCGTCACCGTTGATCCTGCCAAGGGCGTGGTGGAGGCGACCGATGCCGTGTCCTACATCCGGTTCTATGACGATGTCATCATCCGCGTGGCCGCCGTGGAGGGCGGCAGCCGCATTGATGTCCGCTCGGTCAGCCGCGTCGGGGTCAGCGATATGGGTGTCAATGCCAAACGCATCCGCGCGTTTTTGGGCGCGATGGGCGAGCAGCCTTAACTCGACCCGCGCACCACCAATTCCGGCGGCATCACCACGCTGGCCGTGTCCTCTCCCGCAATGCGGCGGAGGAGCAAGTCCACCAAATTATGCGCGCCGGTCACCAAATCCTGCCGGATCGTGGAGAGCGGCGGAGCGGTTTGTTCGGCCAGCGGCAAGTCGTCATAGCCGACGACGCGCACATCGTCGGGGACACGAACGCCACGCTCCGTCAGGACGCTAATCGCCGCCATCGCAATCACGTCGGTCGCGGCCACGATGCCGTCGGGCAGGGTGGTGTTGGTGTTGCAATAGTCCGCGATGGCCTGCCGCGCATCCTCCCGCGTCAATTGAATGGGCACGACATCGGGGGCAGGCAGTCCGGCATCGGATAGCGCCTTTTTGCATCCATTTAGGCGCGCGCGCATTTCAACACCACGAATGTCGCCGAAGAACGCAACCCGCCGCGCGCCTTGGTCAATCACATGTTGCGCCGCCATGCGTCCGCCCGCGACATTGTCGCTTCCCACGGAGCAATGGAGTTGCCCCGCATCATAGCTACCCCACACGACCAGCGGCTTATACCGCTCCGCCACCGCGTCGAGCACGGCGGATTGGTCGGACTGGCCGATAATGATTGCACCATCGACGCGGCCGGAATCGACATATTTGTCGAGCCAATCGCTATCCTCCGGTATAATCCGGCTGAGCATTAAATCATATCCACGCTCGGTCAATTCGTCCGCGAGCAGGCCGAGCATCGTGATAAAAAACGGGTCCGATATATGCTGCCGCACCTCATGACCCAAGGGAATGATAACACCAATTGCGCCGGTTTTCTGAATGCGCAAGTTGCGCGCCATGACATTGGGGCGAAAGCCATGTTCGCGCGCGAGCGCCTTTATCCGGTCACGCGTTTTCTGGCTAATCATCCCACTGTCGGACAAAGCGCGCGACACCGTGCCGGGGGATACGCCCGCGATTTTCGCCAAGTCGGCGATGTTGCGGATGTGCGGTTTGTCCATGATGCCCCCGGTTATACGCACCCGCCTTGTTGACGGGCTTACTTTACTGTTATTAGCAGACCACAATTGCGGCATATTTGCAACAAGTTGCACAGGTAAAAACAGAACACGAAATCGATTGCGTAAAATTTCTTGCAATCGATTGCCGAATCGTTCATCTTACACTGGCATGAACCGCACATTGATGGGGTTAGCTGCTTATAATTTTTGGGAGGATGTATGAAAAATACGGTATTAAAGAGTTGTGCCTCTGTTTTTGCGCTCGGCGTTGCCTTGAGCGGGACCAGCGCGATGGCGCAAGAAGCGTCGGAAGATCAATATTCGGGCCTTGATGAAATCGTTGTGACCGCCGCTGCTGGCGATCAAAAGCAAATCGAAACCTCGATTTCGGTGACCAGCATCGATTCGCAACTTATCCAAGATTTCCAACCGAGCAGCGAAGCGGAAGTTTTCAAACTCCTCCCCGGTATTCAGGTTCCCGGCACGTCCGGCCCCGGTGGTAACTCCAACATCGCCGTGCGCGGCCTTCCCGTCGCAACCGGCGGTGCGCCGTTCGTCCAATTGCAAGAAGACGGCCTGCCCGTCGTCCTGTTCGGTGACATTCAATTCGGTAACAACGATTATTGGACCAAATTCGACGCATCGGTCGCCAATGTTGAGGCCGTTCGCGGCGGTTCGGCCACGACCTTTGCCAGCCAAGCCCCCGGGGCGGTCATCAACTATATCTCGCACCATGGCGATGAAGAAGGCGGCTATGTCGAGCTTCGCAAGGGCCTCGGCTATGACGAAACACAGGCGAATTTCCGTTACGGCGGCGCGATCAACGATGGCCTGCGTTTCCACATCGGCGGTTTCGTCCGTAAGGGCAAGGGCCCCTTGGACGCCGGTTACACGCTGACCGAATCCGTCCAAGTTAAGGCGAACATTACGAAAGACATCGGTGACAATGGCTATTTCCGCTTGCTGTTCAAATTTGCCGATACGCAAGAGCCGAACTACACCGGCGCGGTTGCGTTTGCCAATATCAGCGGCACGAACGTCACAAACGTCCGTCCGTTCACCAACTTCGATGGCCGCGACCAAACCAACTACTCGCGTTACAACCAAGATTTCTTGATTGTTGAGCGTGATGGCACGTTGAACCGTGTTGGCATGACTGGCATTTCGACCAATCAAAAATCGATCGGCGCGGAACTGCATTATGAATTTGAAGGCGGCATCACCGTCGACAACAAATTCCGTTATAACAGCATGAGCGGTTCGTTCGCCTCGCCATTCCTTGGCCTGACCCCGCGCAGCAGCATCATCGGTTCGACCGTCAATGGCCAAACCGTGACCGCCATCCGCTATGCCAATGGTCCACAAGCTGGTCAGTTGTACACCGGCGCGTATGTCGACAACAACGTGAACGTCTACACCCGCATCCGCGACATGGGCAGCTTCGTCAACGATTTGACCGTGTCGGGCAAGTTCGACGTGGGCATGGGCGAAGTCACCGCGCGCGCTGGCTTCTTCTACATGGATCAAAACATCGCCGCCGATTGGCATGTCAACAAATCGACCCGCGAAGTTAGCGGCGATAGCCCGGCGCAATTGGACCTGTTCGCCGGTGCCAACCGTCTGACCAATGAGGGCATCTCCGGTTACAATAATAACTGGGGCGATTGCTGCTCACGCGATTATGATTTGGGCTATACCAACACCGCACCTTATGCGCAGTTGGTGTTCGACAATGACATGTTGAACCTAGACGGCTCCATCCGTTTTGAACGTGTTGCCGGCACCGGCTACACCATCCGGGGTGGCACGGAATCGACCATCGTATCGGGCGGCGTGACCATCCCCGTCATGCTTCCCAATGGTGCGCGTGAGACATTGGATTACAGCCGTTCGTACACCAGCTGGACCGCAGGTGCCTTGTTCAAGGCGACACCTGACTTGTCGATCTTTGGTCGCGCCTCCAACGGTGGCCGTTTCAACGCCGACCGCCAAACGGTTAGCGGCAAGTTCCGCCCCGACGGCTCGCTTTGCACCACGGCGCAGGCCGACGGTGGCCTTTGCACCGACGGTGTCACGCCTTCGGTTGACTTTGTAAAGCAATACGAATTGGGCGTGAAAAACCGCGGCAGCCTGGCCGGCGGCAACTACACGTTGGAACTGACCTTGTTGAAGGGTGAGTTCACACGGTCCGATTATGAGCCAACCAACACCACCCAATGCCCCGGCGGCGGTTGCATTTTGAACAGCGATTTCAAAACGCAAGGCGCGGAATTCTTCGCCACTTACAATATGGGCGGGTTTAGCTTCATTGCAAACGCCACCTATACCAAGGCGAAGCAACGCGGCACCGTGACGCAAAATGGCACCGCGTTGACCACGGGCAGCTCGGCATTCCGCCGTGCGGATGGTATCCCCGATTTGTCCTACTCGCTTACCGGCATGTATGACTTTGGTCCCGCCTCGCTTGGCATGACCGCTGTTGGTCAAACCAGCACGCGTTCGGGCGGTTTGAATTGGGAAGGCAAGACCCTGTTCAATCTGAATGCAAAGGTTCGTCCGATCGATAACTTGGAAGTGGGCATCAATGTCTACAACTTGTTCGATACCTTCGACGGTCGCGGTAACGGCACCGGCGTGGTCAGCAACGCAGGCGCCAACTCGATTGTCACCGTGACCCCCGCATTGGGCCGCACGATTTCGGGTTCAATCCGCTTTAGCTTCTAAATCTTCGGTGGGGCCGGTTTCGCGCCGGCCTCCCCTCCTAGGGGTAATGTGCTCCCTGCATATACCCTCAATCTTACGGGTTGGCGGCATGAAGCCACCGGCCCGTTTTTTTGCCTATTCCACTTGCCCCCGCCGCCGCAATCGATTTAACTATGCGCGAGAGGAACGCACGATGACCACGCCCATCCCCGGACACGATCGCGCCATCCGTGAAATTCTTATCGTTGGTGGGGGCAGTGCGGGTTGGATGACCGCCGCCGCGCTTTCGCACCAAATGCCGCGCGGAGTGACCATCACTTTGGTCGAATCAGAGGACATCGGCACCGTCGGCGTGGGGGAGGCGACCATCCCGCCCATCCGCCTGTTCAATCAAACATTGGGCATCGACGAACGCGAATTTATGAAGCGGACGCAGGCGTCGTATAAGCTTGGCATCGAATTCGTAAATTGGGGCAGTCTGGGCAACCGATATTTCCACCCCTTTGGCCCACATGGCAAGCCGATGGACATATTGGCGGTGCACCAACATTGGCTGATCGCGCGAGCCAATGGCGACACGACGCCTTTTGATCAGCATAGCATGGCATGGGCCTTGGCGAACGAAAACAGGTTCACTTTGCCCGGCGGCGACCCGCGCAATGTGATGAGCACATTCGATTACGCCTTCCATTTTGACGCGGGGCTCTACGCCAAATATTTGCGCGAAGTGAGCGAGGCGCGGGGTGTGCGGCGGGTAGAGGGCAAAATTGCCTCCGTCGCGCAACACTCCGAAACCGGCTATGTCACCGGCGTCCGGTTGGAGGATGGCCGCGAAATCAATGCCGAATTGTTCATCGATTGCAGCGGGTTCAGGGGGCTCCTTATCGAAGGCGCGCTGCACACCGGATACCATGATTGGACGCATTGGTTGCCGTGCGACCGCGCCATCGCAGTGCCATGCACGAAAGTTGAAGGCGGATTTACCCCCTACACGCGCAGCACGGCGCACGCCGCTGGCTGGCAATGGCGCATCCCGTTGCAACATCGCACCGGCAACGGCCACGTGTTTTGCAGTAGCCATATGGAGGAGCAAGAGGCGCTCGACATACTCCTGGTGGGCCTCGACGGCGAACCCTTGGCCGAACCCAATCGCATCCGTTTCCAAACAGGCATGCGGCGGCAGTTTTGGAACAAAAACGTCATCGCCATTGGCCTGTCCAGCGGTTTCCTTGAACCGTTGGAATCGACCAGCCTGCATTTGATACAGGCGGGGATATCGAAACTGCTCGCGCTTTACCCCACGCTCGACTTCGACAATCATGTGCGCGATGAATTCAACCATTTGTCCGCCACCGAATTTGAACGCATCCGTGATTTCATCATCCTGCACTATAAGCTCAGCACCCGCGACGACAGCGCGTTTTGGCGCTATTGCCGCGATATGGATGTGCCGGATACGGTCGCGCACAAAATTGCGCATTTCAAAAGCTTTGGTCGGCATATTCCCCGTGACCTTGACCTGTTCGGTGCGCCCAGTTGGCATGCGGTGCATTTGGGGCAGGGGAATATCCCGCAAGCGCCCGACCCGATGGCGCATTATGGCGCGGCGGCGGCGGATGGCAGCGGGGCGGTTTACCTCACCAAGCTGCGCGCCGCGATGGCGGCGGAAGCGGCGAAGGCTCCCACGCATGAGGACTTTGTGGCGCAACATGTCGCCGCCTATCCGCCGAAAATTTTGGCATAAATGGCGAGCGTCGCCGCCCTGCTAAGCCGCGCGCGCGCCGCCTATGCTGCACAGGATATGGAGCGGGCGGTGATGACGATGGCGGCGGCGGCGAAGGCTGCGCCGGATGATGCGCAGGTGGCGTTCCTGCACGCGCAAATGGCTTATGAAGGCTGGCATCCGGCGGCAGGGTTGTTTGAACGCGCATTGCGATTGAACCCGCAAAATTCCGACGCGGTGCGCAATTTTGCCTTGGCCTTAGCAAGCGAGGGGGAGCGCGACCGCGCCGAGGCTTTGTTGTCCGGCATCTGTGCGCGGCAACCGGCGTGGATCGAGGGGCAGGTGACTTTGGCGCGGTTGCGCCTGCTGGCGGGGCAGGCAGATGCGGCGGACCGTGGCTTTGCCGAGGGGGTGACGGTGGCGGATGGCTTGCCATTGCGCATGGCATGGTTCCAATTTTTGGCGGCACAAAAGGATTGGGCGCGGGCCGGCGAAGTGCTTTCGGGCGCGGG
>JBGSSR010000223.1:0-1546 GCA_041736905.1 Sphingomonadaceae bacterium
AGCACAAGCTCGCCATCTATCATCCGGTAAAACCCGGTCCAATTGCAATCGGACAGAAACTGCATGAGAAGCGCGGCGACATTGGCCATATTCGCCACACCGTCCGCCTCCCCCTCCGTCACCGCATCGGCGGCGGCGAACAGGTCGGAGTATAATATGGGCTTATCGGCGGGTGAGGCGGTATCGAATGTAAACATGCGGCCGATATAGGCATCGCCTCGCCTCCCGTCCAGCGGCGCACGGATTCCCGCTTGCAAAACCGCGCAGCCATGTAAGAGAGGGCGAATGCCGAACGCCGCGCCCAAATTGCCCATCCATCTCATCGCGTTCCTATCCGGATGCGCGGGGATCGCGGTGTTTTCGCTGATGGATGCGGCGATGAAGGAATTGGCGTTGGCCATGGGCGCGTTGGCGGCGACGTTTTTTCGAAACACGCTCAACATGGTTTTCGCGGGAACCTTGTTCTTCGCCAAGCGGCAGGGGATGCCGAGCAAGCATTCGCTTTTCCACCACATCCGCCGCGCCACCGTCATTGCTTTGATGTCGGTGTTGTTTTTCCACGGTATCACGTTGCTTCCCTTGGCCGAATCCATAGGATTAAGCTTCGTTGCGCCGGTCATCGCACTCTATCTGGCGTCGATCATGCTGCACGAAACCATCAGCAAGGGCGCGATTTGGGCGTCGATCTTTGGCCTTGCGGGGGTCGGCGTGATTTTAGCGGGGCGGTTCAGCGGCCAATATCAACCCGGCGCGGCGGAGGGTGCGGCGGCGGTGATTATCTCCGCCTGCCTATATGCCTATAACCTCATCCTTGCGCGGCAGCAGGCGCAGGTGGCAAATGCGGTGGAGATTACCTTTTTTCAACCGGCGATTGTCGCGATGATCCTGTTGCCAGTGATCCTGTTCTTTCCGCCCGATGCGTTGCCGACACCGACCCAATGGGGCCTGCTCATCGGCGCGGCGGCATTGGCCATGTTGGCGCTGTTGTTGCTCAGCTGGGCCTATGCGCGGGCGGAGGCGCAGGTTTTGATTCCCGTCGAATACACCGGATTCCTATGGGCGGCGCTGTTCGGATGGGTGTTTTTTGATGAGACCGTAACGTGGGAAACGCTTGCCGGAACCGCGCTGATCGTCGCGGGTAGCGTAATTGCCGCGCGGTCCAAACCGACGGTCGGGCACGAGGTAGAGCCTTTGCCCGGATAGCGCCCTCTTTTGCCCCTTGCGCGAATATTACGGCGCGCTATCTTATGGGCATGGCAAACATTATCGCACTTCTCTTTGGCCTTGTGGCCTTCATCATCAACATCGGCGGCATTTTGCCCCTTTTGGGTTGGGTCAATTGGCTCAGCCTGCCGTTCTCCATTGTCGACATCGTGATCGGCCAAATGGCGGCGGGCAGCAAATGGGGCCGCAATATCTGTATTGCCGTGGCGCTGTTTTCGGTCGTCCGACTGTTCATGAGCGGCGGCATCATCTAATCGATTGATGCGTGAGTGACGCCAATCCCCACGCTGCGGGGCAACCCAGCGGCTTGCCTTATGCCGTT
>JBGSSR010000074.1:0-2684 GCA_041736905.1 Sphingomonadaceae bacterium
CTTTCCCGCGACGCGCATATTCTACGAAAGCGGGCCAAGGCTGGGCGCGATGCTGGCCGAGGCGGCGGCGGTGTTCGGGCCTGCGACCGACGGCGCGGTGGTGCGCGAAATTACCAAGAAATTTGAGGAAGTGGCGCGCGGGACGCTCACCGAATTGGCCGCCCGTTATGCCGATGAGGCCCCGCGTGGGGAGATTGTCGTGCTGATCGCGCCATCGGCTCCGATGGCCGAAGTGCTGGATCAAGACGCCATCGATGAACACATATTGACCGCGCTAGCCGATATGAAGGTTGGCCACGCGGCGACGCATTTGGCCGCGACATTGGGGCTGGACCGCAAGACTTTGTATAACCGCGCGCTTGAGCTCAAGGGCAAATGAGCCTCAAGCGGCAAAAAGCCGACAGCGCTGGGCGATATGCGGAGGACCGCGCGGCACTCGTTCTCCACCTCAAGGGCTGGGACATCCTCGCCAAACGGGTGAAAACCAAAGCCGGCGAAATCGACCTCATTGCGCGGCGCGATGGCATGGTTGCCTTTGTCGAAGTCAAATGGCGCGCCGACCCCGCCACCCTGAAAGACTCCATCGACGAACACCGCCTATCCCGCGTCGCCGCTGCAGCCGAATTGCTCTTTCCCGAATACGCGAAAGCGGGCGATGATATGCGCATTGACGTGATGCTGGTTGCGCCGGGGCGCTGGCCACGCCACATGGAGCATGTTTGGATTGGATAAGGATTCGCAATTATGACCGCCCCCCTCCGCATCGCCGTGCAAATGGACCCGATGGATGGCATCAATATCAAGGGCGATAGCAGCTTTGCCCTGATGTTGGAGGCGCAGGCGCGTGGGTTTTCGATCTATCATTATGATGTGGAGACCCTGACCCTCGACGCCGACGACCGCCTGTTCGCGCACGCGCATCCGGTGACGGACCTCAAACGCGAGCAGGGCAATCACTACCGTTTCGGCGAAGCTGTGCGGTTGGACCTCGCGGAGGACGTGGACGTTATCCTGATGCGTCAAGACCCGCCGTTTGACGTCGGCTACATCACCGCCACGCACTTGTTGGAGCGGCTCGACGGGCGCACCCTCGTGGTCAACAATCCGGCCAGCGTGCGCAACGCGCCGGAAAAGGTGTATGTCCTCGACTACCGCCAATATATGCCGCCGACTTTGGTGACACGCAGCGTCGATGAGGCACGGGCGTTTATGGCGACCCACGGGGCCATCGTCGTCAAACCGCTGCACGGCAATGGCGGCAAGGCAATTTTCAAGATTGAGGCGGATGGCAGCAACCTGGGCGCATTGTTTGAAGTGTTCAACACCACCTGGCGCGAACCGCATATGGTGCAGCCGTTCCTGCCCGAAGTGGCCAAGGGCGACAAGCGTATCGTGCTCATCGATGGCGAAGTCGCGGGTGCCATCAACCGCCGCCCGGGGGAGGGGGAGTTCCGATCTAATCTGGCCGTCGGTGGGTCGGCAGAGGCAACCGTGCTGACCGAGCGAGAGGCCGAAATCTGCGCCGAATTGGGGCCGGATTTGAAACGGCTTGGATTATTGTTCGTCGGCATTGATGTCATCGGCGGCGAATATCTGACCGAGATTAATGTGACGTCGCCCACGGGTATTGTGGCGATTAGCGGGTTTGATGGCACCAATCTGGCGGGGCAGATTTGGGATGCCATCGCGGCGCGGTTGGACGCGCAAGAGGGACTTTAATCCCCATGGAAAATTGGATTATCGATCTGGTCAATTGGGCGGGATATTGGGGCGTTGCGTTCCTGATGCTGCTCGAAACCGTGTTCCCGCCGGTGCCATCCGAAGTCATCATGACCGTCGCCGGCGTATCCGCGCATCGTGGGCATATGACATTGTGGGGCACCATTGCGGCGGGGACAGCGGGCGCGATGCTGGGCAATTATTTCTGGTATTGGCTGGCCATCAAATTCGGCAAAGCGCGGATGCACGGGTTCATCGACCGCTATAGCCGCGTGCTGACGCTGGATTGGGATGAGGTGGAGCACGGGGAGCAATTGTTTGCGCGCCATGGCTCGATCATTGTGCTGTTGGGCCGGATGATCCCGACATTGCGGTCGCTGATTTCGATTCCAGCGGGCCTGTTCGGCATGTCGCTGCGCCGGTTTTTGGTGTTTTCGACCATCGGCTCGGCGGTATGGAGCGGCGCGCTGGCGGGAGCAGGATATGTTCTTGGCTCTCAGATTGATGACGTGGAAAAGTGGTTGGGGCCGATTTCGACCTTGGTCATCGCCGCGATTGTGGTGACCTATGTATGGCGATTGGTGCGGTGGCGGCCCAAGGCGGACGTTACGCCCGCGCCTAAGCCCGTGGATGACTAGCGCGATATACGTCCAACAAATGCGCTGCATCCACGCTGGTATACAACTGCGTTGAACTCAAACTCGCGTGGCCGAGCAATTCCTGCAACGACCGCAAATCCGCGCCTCCGGCCAGTAAATGCGTAGCGAAGCTGTGGCGTAGCGCGTGGGGCGTGGTGCGTTCGTTAATGCCCAGCGCTCGGCGTGCCGCCAACACCGCCGCGCGGATGAGGGCTGGCGACAATGGCCCGCCTCTTGCCCCACGAAATAACGGCGCGTCGCGTTCGGAGGGGTAGGGGCAGGCGTCCAGATAGGCCGCAATCGCCTCACGGACCTGCGGCAACAACG
>JBGSSR010000081.1:0-8293 GCA_041736905.1 Sphingomonadaceae bacterium
TTGGCCGCAACGCCGTGCTGGCGTCCAACTTGCCGCAATCGGTTCCCGCCGTCACCATCGACCGGCAATGCGGTTCCAGCCAGCAAGCGATCCAATTCGCGGCGCAAGCGGTGATGAGCGGCACGCAGGATGTCGTGATCGCGGCGGGCGGCGAAAGCATGACCCGCGTGCCCATGGGCAGCAACGTCGGGCTTTATGCAAAGGCCGAGATCGGCGTTGGCCCAATGAGCGAGCGGGTGAAGGCGAAATATAAAGTCCCGATGTTCAGCCAATTTATGGGTGCCGAAATGCTGGCGCGCAAATATGGCTTTAACCGCGAAACACTGGATCAATTCGCACTGGCCAGCCACCATAAGGCGGCGGCGGCGATACACGCGGGCGCTTTTGCCAATGAAATCGTGCCACTCGACGTCGATGGTGCGCCTCACACGGTGGATGAGGGCGTGCGCATGGACGCGACTTTGGAAGGTATTTCCTCGGTCAAACTCTTGTCCGAGGAAGGCGTGATTAGCGCCGCGAATGCCAGCCAGATTTGCGACGGCGCCAGCGGCGTTTTGATCGTATCGGAACGCGCACTCAAACAATACGGCCTGACGCCAATGGCGCGCATCCATCACCTCACCGTCACCGGAGGCGATCCGGTTATAATGTTGGAGGAACCGGTATTTGCCACCGCCCGCGCGCTAGAGCGTTCCGGCATGAGCATCAACGACATTGACTTATATGAGGTCAATGAGGCGTTCGCCAGCGTGCCCTTGGCCTGGTTGAAAGCCACTGGCGCGGACCCCGAACGGCTTAATGTGCATGGCGGCGCGATTGCGCTGGGCCATCCGTTGGGTGCGTCGGGGACGAAGCTCATGGCGACTCTTGTCCATGGCCTAAAACGCCATGGCAAACGCTATGGCCTGCAAACCATGTGCGAAGGCGGCGGATTGGCAAACGTCACAATTGTTGAGGCGTTGTAAGCAGTCACGATTAAAATGAAATACTAGGCCGCGAAGCATTACGCTTCGCGGCCTTTTTTACGCACGGGAACGCCGTGGCATGGAACGGATGGCGGTTTCGGATAGTTTTAGAAAAAGACGCTGACGCATTGACCTCGATTGGTTATGCCCTTTTCGACACCATCTTATTTCCGCCATCGCCTTAAGGAGACCATATGGCCTATTCCGACTTCATCCGAGAAAAGGCCTATATCGATGGCGCGTGGGTCGCCGCCGATGATCGCAAAAGCTTCCCCGTCACCGACCCCGCGACGGGAGAGACCATCGCCACTGTCCCGATGATGGGCGCCGCCGAAACGCACCGCGCCATTGCCGCCGCTGAGGCCGCTTTGCCGGAATGGCGCGCGAAAACCGCCGAAAACCGCGCGCGGATTTTGCGCAGATTGTTCGATTTGATGATCGCGCATCAGGATGACTTGGGCGAGTTGCTCAGCCGCGAACAGGGCAAACCTTTGAGCGAAGCTAAGGGCGAAATCGCCTATTCCGCCAGCTTCATCGAATGGTTCGCGGAGGAAGGTAAGCGCGCCTATGGGGAGGTCATCCCCGCCCACGCCGCTGACCGGCGTATTGTGACGTTGCGCCAACCGATTGGTGTAGTGGCGGCGATTACGCCGTGGAATTTCCCGTCCGCGATGATTGGGCGCAAGATTGGGCCTGCCTTGGCGGCGGGCTGCACCGTTGTGTTGAAACCCGCATCGCAAACGCCTTTGTCGGCGCTGGCGTTGGCGGTGTTGGCGGAAAAGGCAGGCGTGCCGAAAGGCGTATTTAATGTCATTACCGGCAGCGCGCGATCCATCGGCGGCGCGCTCTCCGCTTCACCGATCGTGCGCAAGATCAGCTTTACGGGTTCGACCGAAGTGGGCCGCGAACTCATGCGGCAATCGGCGGATACGATTAAGAAACTGTCCTTAGAACTTGGCGGCAACGCGCCATTCCTTGTGTTCGATGACGCCGATATTGACGCCGCAGTCGAGGGCGCGATGGTATCGAAATTCCGCAACGGCGGGCAGACGTGTGTATGCACCAACCGCTTCTACGTGCAGGACGGCGTGTATGATGAGTTCGTCGAAAAGTTGGCGGCGCTGGTGTCCGCGCTAAAAATCGGGCGCGGTGTGGACGCTGGTGTGGACATCGGGCCGATGATCGACGCTCCCGCCGTGGAGAAGGTTGAGGAGCATCTGGCCGATGCCGTCGCTGGCGGGGCCACAATCTTGGCCGGTGGCCAGCGTAGCAAGCATGGCGGCACCTGGTTTGAACCCACCGTGCTGGCCAATGTCACGCCCGATATGCTTCTTTGCCGCGAAGAAACCTTCGGCCCATTGGCGGGCGTGGTGCGCTTCACCGACGAAGCGGATGCAATCGCACAAGCCAATGACAGCGAATTTGGCCTCGCCTCCTATTTCTATTCACGTGACCTGTCCCGCGTTTGGCGCGTAGCGGAGGCATTGGAGGCGGGCATTGTCGGCGTCAACACCGGGCTGATTTCGACCGAAGTAGCGCCGTTTGGCGGGGTCAAACAATCGGGATTGGGCCGCGAAGGGTCGCGCCATGGCCTCGACGATTATATGGAAATCAAATATGTCTGCATGGGGGTTTAGGCGCGCGACCTCTTCCCATTTGCGACAATTCGTCCGATAAGGTGGCTATGAAAAACTCACCCCTCAAAATGCGCAGCTGGCTATTCGCCCCGGGTGATAGCGTGCGCAAAATGGAAAAGGCCGCCGACAGCGCCGCTGACATAGCGATTTTCGACCTTGAGGACGCCGTGACCGAAGATAACAAAACCGCCGCACGGACGATGGTGCGGGATTTCCTCGCCACCAAAACCGAAACCGAAAAGGCCCGTCTGTTCGTGCGCGTTAACCCAATGGACGGGCCGCACACGCTTACTGACCTTGTTGCCGTCATGTCCGCAAAGCCCGGTGGTATTATGTTGCCCAAGGTGTTTGGCAGGCCCGATGTCGAACGGCTGGACCATTATTTATCCGCGCTGGAGGCCGCGCATGACATCGCGCACGGCACCACCAAAGTCATCGTCCTCATCACAGAAACCGCCGCCGCCATGTTCACCACGGGCGATTATAAGGGCGCGCCGCGCGTGATCGCACTGACTTGGGGTGCGGAGGATTTGGCAGATTCCATCGGCGCTAGCAACAACCGCAATGATGATGGTTCTTACGGCTTCACCTATGAACTCGCGCGCAGCCTGTGCTTGCTCGGCGCGGCGACCGCCGCGGTCGCGGCGATTGAAACCATTCATGGCGATTTCCGCGATCTTGAAGGCCTAAAAAACCGTGCCGAAAAAGTCCGCCGCGATGGCTTTGTCGGTATGATGGCCATCCACCCGGCGCAAGTGGACGTCATCAACGCGGCCTTTACGCCGACAGATGAAGAAGTAGCCGAAGCACGCGACATCGTTGCCCTGTTTGCCGCGAACCCCGGGGCCGGTACGATTGGGCATAACGGAAAAATGCTCGACCGGCCGCATTTGTCACGGGCCTTACGCGTTTTAACCCTTATCGGTGAAACATAGCAGCTCGTATAAATCTGCGGAGCAAATGAGATGGGTGCATGAGGCTCGCCGGTGCTGCGGGTAATCCAACCCCTTGGATGCGGCGTCCTGCGCATCTCTTTCCGATAGAGCTAATATCCCGCAAAACCTTGGCCGTGCGACCGCCATCAGGGCTCTATTCCTATTTGCTCAGCACCCAATTTTGCCGATGCAATTTAATGATTGGAGCGCCACATTGAATGCACGACGCCATTGCACGCCCCCTCACCTCGCCATTTAGTGCTGATTTAGAAAACCGGCGATAAAAAAAAGACATTCTTGATTGTTTTATATGGAGGTTCGATTATGATAACAGCATCATGATTGGGAGCAGAGCAATGGACGCGATTCTGACCGCTAAAATCAAAGAGGAAATGGCGTTTGAATCCGCACGTAAAGGGCCAAAGGAGGGCTTTCCCAAATTGGCGCCCATCCCTGCGGGCCGATATGTTGACCGCGAATTCCTGGCGTTGGAACGCACCAATATGTGGAAACGCGCGTGGCTTTATGCGTGCCACGCCGATGAGATTCCGGAACCTGGTAGTTGGAAATTGATTCGCAACACGGGTGCCCCCATTATTGTTGCCCGCGACCTTTCCGGGCAATTTCGCGCTTATTACAACACCTGCCAACATCGCGGCGCGCCGTTGGTGAAAGAGGACAGCGGCCAATCACGTGGCTTTGTCTGCGGCTATCATGGATGGTCCTACACATTGGAGGGGCAGTTAACCGCGGTTCGAGACAAGCGTGATTTTAACGACATGGACTTTTCTTGCCATGGCCTCAAAACCGTGCTCGTCGATACCATAGGCAAGCTGATTTTCGTGAATGAGGACAAAGACGCCGAACCGTTGGCCGACCATTTGGGTCCAATGGCGGCAGAATTGGCGCAGTATCAATTTGAAAACTTGGACTTTGTCGAAAGCCGGTCTTACGAGGTTGAATGCAACGTCAAGGTGTTGCTGGACGCGTTTATGGAGGTCTACCATTTGAAATCGATCCACCAATCATCGGTGGACCGGTTTTTGGACCATCGCGGTATGACCGCGTCACTTTGGCCAAAAGGGCATTCACGAATGGTAACCCCAAACCGCCGCCCCGATTGGACGGATCCCGGCACACGCGGGATGCCGAAATTGGATAGCGTGACGGAAATCCCAAGGGATAACAATGTCAGCTATATGATTTACCCCAATTTCGTGATGCCGCCATCGGACAGCGGTATTCCGTTGTTGCAATTCTGGCCAACGGGGGACCGGACGTGCCGCGTGGTATCGACGTGGATCGCGCCGGAGCATGATCCTGCTAACCCCCACCCCAAATGGGCTGACCGCACCGCCAATTGGGAGCGGATTTTGTATGAAGATTTGCAATTCGCACCGCAAATTCAGGAATCGCTCGAATCCCCTGGCTTTGTTGAAATGCCGCTGAATTATCAGGAACGGCGGATCTATCACTGGCATGAGGAGTTGGATCGTCGCATTGGCCTCAATGCTGTTCCAGAAGGACTGGCGGTCACACCCCTATTGGACCCATGGGTAGAAGCATGACAGAAATTGGCGAAATCAATCTATCGGAGGCGCGCCCCGAATTCGGCTTCACCGACGCCGAATTGGCGGCCATGCCCACGGTTTATCGTGATGATGTTTTGAAGGGCAAGGTCGTGCTGATTACCGGCGGCGGCTCCGGCATTGGTAAGGGGATTGCATTTTTATGCGCCCGCCTTGGCGCGGATGTCGTGATTTGCGGCCGGACGGAGGAGCGGTTGGTCACCACCTGCGATGCGATTGAGGCGGCCACAGGCCGTCGTCCGATGCACCGTGCAATGTCGATCCGCGAACCCGATGAGGTGGACGCGACGTTGGATTTCATCTTCGACCATTACGGGCGGCTCGACCATCTCATCAACAATGCCGGTGGCCAATTTCCGCAGGATGCGATTGATTTCAGCCGTAAGGGCTGGCTTGCGGTGATCGACCTCAATCTCAACGGAACATGGTGGATGACACAGGGCGCGGCGCAGCGCTGGGCCAAGGCGGGGGCGCAAGGCAATGTCATTTCCATCGTCGCCAATGTGGAGCGCGGGATGCCGCAGGCGGCGCACACTTGCGCCGCGCGGGCGGGGGTGATTTATTTGTCCAAGACATTGGCCACTGAGTGGGCACCGCTGAACATCCGCGTCAACTGTATCGCCGCTGGCGTCATTGAAAGCGAGGGATTCCGGGTCTATCCCCCCGCTGCGTTGGAGCGGTTTCACGATGCCAACCCGATGAAAAAGCGCGGCGATGTCTGGGACATTGCCGAGGGGTGCGTCTATCTCATGGCGCCATCAGGCGACTTTATTACGGGTGAAATGCTGGTCATTGACGGCGGGCAGGCGCAAAATGGTGCCGTATGGCCCGCGGGCCGGCCGCAATGGTTTGGTGGGCCTAACGCGGACCACCGATAGAAAACCGGCAGCGCGGCGGTGCTTCACCATCGCCGCGCCGCGATACCCTAAGCCTCGATTTGCAATTCACCGATCAGTTCATCGCGCAGGCGGAATTTCTGAATTTTCGATGTCGACATCGGCCATTCGGTTACAAAGCGGATGTGGCGTGGTAGCTTAAAATTGGCGATGCTGCCCCGGCAATGGTCGATTAAGCCTTCCGATGTCACTGATACATCCGCATTCAATTCAACAAAGGCGGCGGGGACCTCAACATAGCGGGGGTCTGGGATGCCGACGACTTGCGCCAATTTCACCGCCGCATGGCTTTGCAACACTGCCTCAATTTCGGCGGCGGCGACGTTTTCCCCGCCGACCTTTAGCATATCCTTCGTCCGGCCATGGAACATGATGGTGCCGTCCTTATCAAACGATCCGATGTCGCCGGTGTGCAGCCAGCCATCGACGATCGACTCCGCCGTCTTTTCGGGCGCGTTATAATAACCGCTCAGCATATTCGGCCCGCGCGCGCAAATTTCACCGCGTTCGTCCACGCCGCAGATTGCGCCGGTTTCGGGGTGGATGATCCGCACCTCCCACTCATCCAATGGCACGCCCAACCGCATGGTGCGCGCGTCAAAACTATCGGACAGGCGACTGGTGCAGATTGTCCCTGCCCCTTCGGTCAAGCCGTACGTGCCGACATGGGTGATCGAAGGCATCGCTTTGACCATCGCGTGCTTGATCCACTCGGGCTGCACCGCAAAGTTGCTGTTCATCAGCCGCATGGAGGAGAGGTCCGTGGTCGGGAACCGGTCGTGCCCGATCAAATCCTGCATAATTGTTACGAAGCTGGGATAGGCAACGGTCGCGCCTTCACGTTCCAGCATTTCGAGCGCGGTTCCGGCGTCGAAATAGGACACGGTCAAATACGCGCCGCCCGCGTCCAGTATCATCATCAACGGCAGAATTCCGGCTATGTGATAAATGGGGAGCGGCGACCACACCTTGTCCGCCGACGTAATTTCATAACGCTTGCCCAAATTCCGGCTGTTCCCAACCATCGCGCGGTTGCTAATCATGCAGCCTTTGGGGTTGGATGTGGTGCCGGAGGTGTAGAGGATGAGGCCCAAATCGGAAGGCTCCACCGCGTCAATTGCGGCGTCTATGGCCTCATTGGGCACATCGGCACCCAGCGCGAAAGCCGCGTTCGCAGTAAGCAAATAGGGCGCACACTGCTCGTCCAAACAGATGATTTGACGCAGCGCCGGGGCCTCCGCCAACGACAGCGCTAAAGGATCTGTAGCCTCCGACAGACTGGGCAATGCAGTCAGCAGGCGCGCGCCGAAATCAACAGAATCGGCGACTTTCCCCGTCGTGACCAGCACCGCCAAATTGGCGTCCTTTACCAGATACGCCAATTCGCCCGACTGGTATCGCGCATTGACAGGAACCACCACCGCGCCGAGCAAAGCTGCGCCGAAATATACCTCCACAAAGGTCGCACAGGTGGGCAGCAATATGCCAATATGCTCCCCGCGTCGCACGCCCATGGCGTGAAAAGCCCGCGCCCATTTCTGCGCCGCCGCGTATAATCCCGCGTGGCTATGGCGACTGTCCGGAAAGACCAAGGCATCTCGGTCCCCCTGCTCCACCGCGCTGTGTCGCAACATCGCGCCGATGGTGTATAGGGGTGTGGCCCCGCCTGCTGCCATGTCAGTCATCGCCGTATCTCTCCCAATGTCTATGCCGCATGGTCGTTGCCATGGTGATTTTATAGGTCGCGCAGTAAGGTGACGGTATCGCCATCCCACTGCTCTGCGGCCTTGCGAACTGCGCCGAAAAAGGCGCGAATGCCGGGGCTATCCTCAATAATTTCCATCATACATCCGGTCGCGCTAACGCAATCAATGTAGCAAAAGCGCACATCACCAAATAGGCCGCTGCTTGCCACGGCGAACCCTTGGTCAAGATAGGATTGCACCGCCGCATCATAATCATCGGGCATGATGGCGACATGGTGCATCGACTCACCCCCGGCGGGCACAGTGTCGCGGTAGCAGGATGGGCCATCATTATGTTGTTGAACCAACTCAATTTGCACGTCGCCCGCCTGCGCCAAGGCGGTCGAAAAATCGACCGCGCACGGCGCGCCGCGATGTATTGGGTCAGTTATGCGGATATGCCGATTGATCAGGAACGGGCCGATGCCGGTCGCTGCATGCCATCGCCGCGCCGCTGCCTCCAAATCGGTGACGACCCATGACGTTTGGAAAATGGCGTGCTTGGCGGGAATCATGCCCTATCGTC
>JBGSSR010000083.1:0-29648 GCA_041736905.1 Sphingomonadaceae bacterium
TCGGCGCAGATACAGACCTTAACGGTGTCATCATTTCCTCGACGGGTACCGTTGGCACAGAATTCGCTATGGGTTTTAATAGCAGTTTTACAGATAGCAATGGAACCATTGCTGTTTTAACCGGCGGCAATTTCGTCTCTGCTTATATCGAAGGAACAGGGTCCGGCAATCGAGCAGCTATTCGCCTGATGGATAGCGCAGGGGGCTTGATTTCAAACCCCGTAATTTCCACCGTTGCATCGTCCGAAGTTGATGTGGCCGCATTGTCGGATGGCAATTTTGTGGTCATTTGGAATCAAGGAAATGACGTTGTTTATCGAATCTACAGTTCAACTGGCGTTTCCATCACCGGCGAACTCACAGCAGCCGGTGGAACGGACAATCAAAACGAGCCTTCCGTCATCGGACTGCCCCAAGGTGGCTTTGCCATTGTTTGGGACAATGACACAGCAGATACAGTACAGGCCCAGTTGTTTACCAACGCAGGCGTCGCCGATGGCGCGGTGGTCACAGTAGACGGGTCCAACTCGCAACCTAACGTTGGTGTGACTGCGGATGGCCGATTATTGTTTACATGGCTTGATTTCGATAACTTCGAAATTTCCCATTCCGTGTGGGACCCACGCGGCCCAAACATTAACGCAAATGATTTTATCGCCAGCGAATCTGCATTCATCAACAACACCGGACCTGTATTGGGCGATGGATCTGCTGACACAATTACCGGTACCACCGGCGGCGACACGTTGAATGGTTTGGGCGGGAATGACACGCTGAATGGCGGGAGTGGGTCGGATACGCTAAATGGCGGGAGTGGTGATGATATCCTAACGGGCAGCTTCGATGTTGACACGGTCAATGGCGAAGGCGGCGACGATACCATTTTGTTCACCGATGGCGCTTGGTTTGACAACATTGATGGCGGTGCAGGCTTTGATACTCTAGACGCTAGCGGTGCAACCAACGCGTTGACGATCAATTTGCTCACCAGCACACTTTCGGGCTTTGGCGCGGCTACCAGCGCGGTAAGCATCGAACGGGTGATCGGCACAGCATTAGACGACGTCCTGATTAACAGTGACGCTAGCGGAAATATCTTACTTGGCGGTGACGGGAATGATACGATCACCGCTGGTATTTTCAACTCCCCGAATGAGTTTTTAGATGGCGGAGCGGGCGTTGATACGCTTGATACGACCAGCTGGGATGGTGCTTATGTCATCAATTTGGCTCTTGGTACTTCCGATTATGGAGAGACCTTTATCAACTTTGAAAATCTTATTTCTGGCGACGGCGCTGACACCATAACCGGCACCATCGGCGCGAATGTGATTACCACCAATGGTGGTAATGATATTGTGAACGCTGGATCAGGTGACGATACCATTAACGGCGGTGATGGAAATGACATTCTTCGCGGTGAAAGTGGTACCGATACGGTCAACGGTGGCGCAGGTAATGATACAATCATTATTGCCAGCGGAGACGGTCTGGACAATGCCGACGGCGGCGCAGATGTCGATTTACTGGATTACTCCGGAGCTGTCGGCACCATCATTTTCGATATGGCGACGGGAGCATTCAGCTTTAACGGAACCGCCCGAACAAACGTCAATTTTGAAAATTACAATGGTACCGGTGGCAGTGATACCGTCACTGGCACCACCGGGGACAATAACATTCAGACCAATGGCGGCAACGACATTGTTAACGCTGGCGATGGCAATGACACTGTCGAAGGCGGCGGCGGCAATGACACTTTGAATGGTGGAAGCGGTATCGACATCCTGATGGGGGGTCTGGGCAACGACATACTTGACGGTGGTAATGGCACCGACCAAATGTTTGGCGGCGACGGCGATGACATAATGTTCGACACGGGCTCCGATTTTACGTTCGACGGTGGTGCCGGCCGTGACCGCGTGGACTATAGTCAGCTGGGCGCCGGTGGCGCGGGCATTGATTATTATTGGTCCATCGGCAGCGGGTACCGCGGGAACACGAATTTCACGCAACCGGTCTTAATTTCTTTCATTGATATTGAAGACTTCACCGGCTTCGGCGGCAATGATCAGGTGCAAGGGACTGGTTTAGACAACACCATCGACGGTGCTGGCGGCGACGACTGGCTGCGCGGTTTTGCAGGCACAGACACGCTCCTTGGCGGCGATGGCAATGATATTTTGGATGGCGGCACGGGTTCCGATTCGGCAACTGGCGGCGCGGGTAACGATATCTTCTACGTTGATGCGGCCGGCGATTCGGTCATTGAAGGCGCAGCGGGCGGTACCGATGAGGTCCGTACCACGGTCAACAACTACACCCTTGGCGCGAACGTCGAAAACCTTCGTTTGCAAGGCGGTGCAGTGATTGGCACGGGCAACGCGCTGGACAACACCATCAATGCGGGTGCTGGTCCAGCCACGTTGAACGGCATGGATGGCAATGACATCCTGAACGGCAGTGGTAACGGCGACACCATCAATGGCGGCACCGGGAATGACTTCATGTACGGTCGCAACGGCAACGACACGATGAATGGCGGTACCGGCGATGATACCATGCGCGGTGAGATTGGCTCCGACATTATGAATGGCGACGGCGGCAATGACTTGATGTTCGGCGATGAAGGTCAGGATACATTGACGGGCGGTGCAGGTGACGATGACCTTCGCGGCGGCATCCAAAACGACACTTTGTTTGGCGGAACAGGCGCCGACCAAGTGCGCGGGGAAGATGGCAACGACAACCTCTATGGCGGGGCCGGTCGAGACTTCTTCACTGGTGGTGCGGGGGCCGACAACTTCTATTTCGAAGACGGCGATTTCTCCGGCATCACGTTGGCCACCGCCGACCGCATTGTCGATTTCCAAGATGGGTCGGACCGCATCCGGCTAACCTTGGTCGATGCCAATATCAATAATGCGGGAAACCAAAACTTTACGTTCATCGGCGCGGGCGCGTTCACTGGTGTGGCAGGGCAATTGCGCTACCAAATCTCTGGCGCGAACACCTTGGTCTTTGGCGATACCAATGGCGATGGCGTGGCGGATTTCGCGATTGCACTCACTGGCGCCTATGCGTTGGATGTAACCGATTTTGGCCTGTAGTCGGTAACAGGACCAAAAACAGGAAGGGCCGCTGGAGCATATCCAGCGGCCCTTTTTTATTTCGTCGATTCAGGCCGGTTACAGGACGGGGCCGTCGGGTCCGACTTCCCACGTTTGGCCCTTCGACACCAGTTTCTGCAGGTTCGCTACCTTGCCGTGGCTGGCGCTGGCGTTTTGTTCAATGACGGCGCTTTCGAACGTCGCTGCGGGGTCGTCGTAGATGACGCCCAATGCCATCGGAAACTCACCGAACGGCATTTCGACCAACATATGCGCGACCGAGCGGTTGGTGACGTCATGGACAATCACGCCCACCGAGGCGTGGTCGCCATCGACCACATCGACAACTTTCAGGCTCAGCGTTTCATGGTCCAGCGTAATGCCCTTGGTCCCCTTGGCAAACAACATCGGTTCGCCATCCATCAACCACAATTGCCGGTCCTCCGCACCCTTCGGCGCAGCGAAGTCGTTGAACACGTCCTTGTTATAGACGATGCAGTTTTGGAAGATTTCCACGAACGCCGCGCCCTGATGCCGATGCGCCGCGATCAGCACGTCGGACAGGTTCTTTGACACGTCAAAGCCCCGCGCCACAAAGCGCGCCCCTGCCCCCAATGCAAAAGCGCATGGCTTGGCGGGGTGGTCCACCGAGCCATAGGGCGTCGATGGGCTGGTCGTGCCCTCCCGAGACGTCGGCGAATATTGCCCCTTGGTCAGGCCATAGATTTCGTTGTTGAACAACATAATCTGGCAGTTCAAGTTGCGCCGGATTAGGTGCATCGTGTGATTGCCGCCAATGGACAGACCGTCGCCGTCGCCGGTAATCATCCAAATATCGAGCTTTGGATTGGCAAGCTTAATCCCCGTCACAAACGCCGGCGCGCGGCCGTGGATGGTGTGGAAGCCATAGGCGTTCATGTAATAGGGAAACCGGCTGGAACAGCCAATGCCACTCACAAACACGGTGTTTTTAGGGTCAGCACCGATGACCGGCATCGTCCGCTGCACGGCTTTCAATATCGCATAGTCCCCGCAACCGGGGCACCAACGAACCTCTTGATCGGATTCCCAGTCTTTGATGGTCGTAGTGATGGGGGTCATGTCGTTCATTGAAACCTCGGCTTCCTGATATATCGATATGTGGCGGCGCTCATCGCAAGAAATATTCCAAATCCCATCGATGCGCCGGTCAAATTTGGACCAAAATTGTTCTCTGTTGCTGTTGCTATAGCAAAGATCAAAAACAGGGCTGCTAAAATGCCAAAACAGATGGTGAGCAGCATCCCCAATATCCCTAAAACACGATCACGAAACTCAGGAGCATTTTTCAAACCCTCAGATGCCTCGCGATGGGCCTTGGACTGCCAATTTGCATAGGCTTCAAAGTTCGAAGAACGCATGGCAAAGCAAAATGCCGCTACAACCGACCCGGCCCCGTACACAAAACCTGTCAACCAGCTACCTGGAGCATAATAAATCACAAATGGCGTCATAATCATCCAACCAATTCCGAATCCCCACGCCACAACCGCGCCCAGGCAGCCCTGCCGCATTAGCCGAGTTGCTCCTCAATCGCCGCCTCTATTTCCGCAATCGTAAACGGCTGCCCAGACACCTTGTTCACCGGCTTCGCATCGACCAAAAACTGGTCACGCAGCACAGTTTTCAATTGCCCCGTGTTCATTTCCGGCACGATGACGCGGTCGTAGGATTTCAGCAACCCGTCCAAATTCTTCGGCATGGGCCAGATGTGGCGGATGTGGATGTGGGCGACGTCTTGCCCCTTGGCCAGTGCGCGGCGCACCGCCTGATGAATGGGGCCGAAGGTGCTGCCCCACCCGACGACGGCCAATTTCGCGCCTTCGCGGCCCAAGCAGACCTCTTGGTCAGGGATGGAGTTCGCCACGCCGTCGATTTTCGCCTTACGCGTATCGGTCATTTTTTGGTGGTTGGCGGGGGAGTAATCCAAATGCCCCGTCTGATCCGCCTTTTCAATGCCGCCAATGCGGTGCATCAAATCGGGCGTTCCCGGCTTCACCCATGGGCGTTTCAGATTTTCATCGCGCGCATAGGGCAGGAACCCGCCCTCTGGCACTTCATCCAAAAATTGCACTTCGAAGGGCGCATAGCTGTCCATATCGGGCACAGCCCATGGCTCCGCCGCGTTGGCGATATAGCCATCGGTGAGCAGCATGACGGGCGTCATATATTGCACCGCAATGCGCACCGCCTCAATCGCGCAATCGAACACATCGCCGGGCGAGCGCGCCGCAATGACGGGCAAAGGCGCATCGCCGTTGCGGCCATAGACGGCCTGATACAGGTCGGATTGCTCGGTCTTGGTCGGCAGGCCCGTCGAAGGCCCGCCGCGTTGCGAATTGACGATGACCAATGGCAATTCGGTCATAATGGCAAGGCCCATCGCTTCACCCTTCAACGCAATACCGGGGCCGGAGGAGGACGTCACGCCCAACGACCCCGCATAGCTTGCCCCAATCGCGGAGCAGATCGCGGCGATTTCATCCTCAGCCTGAAACGTGGTGACGCCAAACTCTTTGAGTTTGGAGAGATGGTGCAAAATCGAGCTTGCTGGCGTAATCGGATAACCGCCGAAGAACATCGGCAGGCCGGCCAACTTCGCGCCCGCGACTAGTCCCATTGCGGCGGCCTCCGCGCCATCAATGGTGCGGTACAGGCCGGGGGCAACCTGTGCCGGATTGACGTGATATTGCTTCAACGGGCCGGAAAGCTCGGCGGTCTCACCATAAGCGTGGCCCGCGTTCAGCGCCGATACGTTCGCCGCCGCCAATTCGGGTTTCTTCGCAAATTTCGCGTTCAGCCAGTCGATAAGTGGCTGCCGTTCGCGGTCAAACATCCACAGCGCGAGGCCAAGCGTCCACATGTTCTTACAGCGGAGCGCCTCTTTATTGCCCAAACCGTGCGGCTTCACGGCTTCCAAAGTCAGCGCGCTGATATCGAAGGCCAGCAATTTATAAGCGGCGAGGCTGTTATCCTCTAACGGATTGGCGTCGTATTTCGCCTTCTCCAAATTGCGTTTTGTGAACTCACCCGTGTCGGCAATGATCAGCCCACCCGCCTTCAATGCACCGACATTGGTTTTCAGTGCCGCAGGGTTCATCGCCACCAGCACATCGGGTTGGTCGCCCGCGGTCTCAATATTGGTTGAACCGAAGTTGATTTGAAAGGCGGACACACCGAACAACGTGCCCAATGGCGCGCGGATTTCTGCCGGAAAATCGGGAAAAGTGGCAAGGTCGTTGCCCGCCAGCGCGGTGGACAAAGTGAACTGTCCGCCGGTCAACTGCATCCCGTCGCCGCTGTCCCCGGCGAAGCGCACCACGACGCTGTCAGTCACTTCGGGAGCGTGTGTCGCCTTGTCTTGGTCATTCAATGCGGTCGCCATGCGCGGTCCTTTTGCTTAAATCTTTGCGCGAAATTCTCGCCGCCGCAATAGGACGCTTGCATCCTTGGGGCAATTGAGAAAAACTGTCCGGCCCCATGGATGAAATTTGGGGTTAAGGGCAAGAAACTAATCATTGTTCGCCCATTTTGAGAGGATTTGCGCATGACCACTCCCTTCGTTCGCGCCGATGTGCGGCAGTTTCTGGATATGTTGGCCATGGTCGGTCGCCCGCCGATGCATGAAGGGACGCCAGAACAGGCGCGCGAAGGAATGCGGGTCAGCACGGCCATTGCGGAAGCAGAACCGCGTGCAGTGCGACGGGTGGAAAATATGACCTGCCCCGGCCCGCGTCGGCCGATTGGCCTTAGGCTTTATGACGATCGTGAGGATGGAGGAGCCCCCTCCCCGCTTATCCTTTTTTTCCACGGTGGTGGTTTCGTGATTGGCGATTTGGACATTTACGATTCGGTAGCGCGAGAATTTGCAATTGAAACGGGCTTTCCCGTGCTGTCGGTGGATTATGGCTTGGCGCCGGAGGAACTCTTTCCCGCCGCGCCTGATGATTGTGTGGCGGCGGCGCGATGGGCGAGTGGCAGTCCGGCGGAACTCGGCTTTACCGTGACCGGAATTGCGCTCACCGGCGATAGCGCAGGCGGCAATTTGACCATTGTAACCGCGCTTGATTTGCGTGATGCGCCAGCCGATGTGCCAGTATTGGCTATGGCCCCCATGTATCCAGTGGTGGACGATAGCGGCAGCGGCTCCTCAATGACGCAGTTTGCCCAAGGCTATTTGCTAACCGCGGGCGACATGGCTTGGTTTGGTCGCAATTATGGAGCGCGGCGCAATGAACCGCGCCATCACGTGATTGACCGTGATTTGTCCGGCCTTCCGCCGACATTGGTTATGACGGCGACGCTGGACCCTTTACACGATCAGGGTGTTATGTTTGTCGAACGGTTAGCGGCGGCGGCCGTGCCCGTCGAGCATCAGGAAGCAGAAGGCCTTATCCATGGATTCATATCATTGCGTAAAATGATTCCGTCGGGACAAGGCGATTTGAATGCTTTCCTTTCCCACTTCAAGGCGCTTATAGGGGCATCAACGTAACAAAGAGTCGGCGTATACCATGACAGAAACCCTCCCCTATCGCCCCAACGTCGGCATCATGCTGGCTAATCAAAGCGGCCTAATTTTCGTGGGCCAACGGTTGGACAGTATTGATTCTGATGCTTGGCAAATGCCGCAGGGCGGGATTGATGCCGGTGAAACCGAGGAAGAAGCGGCTTCCCGTGAGTTAACCGAAGAAACCGGTGTTACACGCGACCACGTCACCCTCATCGCGCGGGCGAAGGAGGAGTATATCTATGATTTGCCGGAGGAACTTATCGGCAAATTGTGGAAAGGCAAATGGCGCGGGCAACGGCAAATGTGGTTCCTAATGCGTTTCATCGGTGAGGATAGCGACATCAATATCGCCACCAAGCACGCCGAATTTTCAGCATGGAAATGGGTAAAGCCAGAAGAACTTCCCGGCCTTATCGTCCCCTTCAAAAAGCGGATTTATGAGGGGTTAGTCCGCGAATTCGGCAATTTAATCTGAACGCCGATTATTCCGCCTCGGGCGCTTCCTCAACCTTTAGCTCCGGCGTTATCGCGTCGGCGGTCACCACCTTTTGTGGCGGGCCGACGGCAATAGCATCGGACAGCGCGGCGAGCTGCTCGCACCCATTGGGGCAGATCAATTGCAACTTCGCCAAATTCGCATCGGCGCGCGTCATGGCACCCTTGGCAACATAGGCCCGCCCCTGCCCCGCTAAGGCGAAGCTATTGTTCGGGTCCAATTCCAACGCCTTCGTATACAATTGTATCGATTTGCCCGGCAGCCCTTGGACCTCGGCAATTTGCGCCATGGCAATATAAGCATTGGCGTTGCGCGGGTCGGCGACCAGCGCGCTTTCATAGAAATTATAGGCGGCGTCAAACTCGCCCTTATCCTGCGCCGATTGACCCAGAACAATCAATTCGTTCGACGCAGCGGTCGGTTGATAGGTCGATTGCGCATAACTGACCGAACTGACCAGCGCCAAGGTTGCGGACAATGCCAACGCGGCGGGCGAAAAACGCATAATCAAATCCCTCATTTCAGGCCAACTCATCGAACCAAGCATAAAGCCTAACCGATTCTTTTCAACCGTGCGAGATAAAAGCCGTCACTGCCATCATGGCATGGCGTCAAAATACGGCCAGAACCATATTCGCGGCCTGCTGTGAAGGGCATCGACTCGGGCGCAAATGCATCATTTCGGGCTAAGAAATCGTCAACCTGAGTGCGTCCTTCTGCCTCAGTTAATGCGCATACGGCATAGACCAAAACACCACCAGTACGGACCAATTCAGCGCCCATCTCGAGCAACATCGCCTGCGTCTTGACCAATTCGGCAAGCCGATCGGGCGTCAATCGCCACCGTGTTTCAGGATTGCGCCGCCAAGTGCCGGTGCCCGAACAGGGCGCGTCGATAAGGACAACATCGCACCCCTCGCGCAAATCGGCCAACTCCTCCCGTTCCCGCCCACCATTGAGCAGGCGCGTTTCAATCGCGGCCCCTGCACGCGCCGCACGTTTCGGCAATTCGCCAAGGCGCGCGCGCGAGGTGTCGGCAGCGATGAGGTGGCCTTCGCCCCCCTTGTCGGCCGCCAGCGCCAATGTCTTGCCCCCTGCCCCCGCGCAGAGGTCCAACACTGTCATGCTGGGCTTAGCAGCGCAGGCCAACGCAATAAGCTGGCTGCCATAATCCTGAATTTCGATATTACCGGACAGATAGTCCTCCCGCCCCTCAACCAATTGCCCGGTAGGCAGACGAAGGGCATTGGGGGCATCAGACAGCGCCTCGGCTGCTGGCCACCGGCTGGCAACATCGGTGACGTCGGCCTTCAGGGTGTTAACTCGAACATCCAACGGTGCCCGATCGAGCAAGGCTTCGGACTCAAGGCCGCCCTCAGGTTTCGCCAAATGGGGCATGACCCAATCCGGCAAAGGCCCGCCTTCGGCACGCGCCTCATTAGCGTCAATCGGCGCGGGCGCATGGCCATCGCCAGCGAACAATGCGGCAAGTTCTCCATCGTCATCGGCCATCGCCACCATCACCGAACGCGCGGTGTCTGGCCGATTGCCAAACCGACGCACCGCATCCCAGGTCAATTCCCGAACTGCACGCCGATCCTTTGACCCAGCATAGCGGCGGGTTTTGAAGTAATCCGAAACCACCTTATCGGCGGACGGGCCATTATCGCGCGTTGCCGCGATGATAAGGTCCAAAATCTCTATGGCGGCGGCCACGCGTGCGCCGGGGGTCATAAGCTTACGCCTTCCAAAAATCGTTCAACGCGGATGGGCGCACTGGCCGCTAATCCGTCGATTGCCATGACTGGCAGGTTTCTGCCGCACACGCTTTGCCGCCCGCGGTCAAGTGGAAAGCGCGGGGCGATGTTGGAAAGGTGCACGATATGGGTAATAACTGCGCCGCCCACGTGCGTTTTTTGACGGCAAATGCCAAGGCCAGCGAGTGCAATTTTGTCCGTTAGCGCGTCGGGCACATGGGCGGTAACTTTACTACCATCGGTCGCCAACATGACTTGGTCGTCGGCAACCAATTGCCATCCTCGGTCAATCAACCGCAAGGCAAGGTCGCTTTTCCCGCTACCCGATGGGCCGAGGAGGAGCACAGCCATGCTTAGCTTGGGCCAATAGACTGCCGTTCCATGCACCAATCCGGCTGGGATAGGTTTACCCAACGCGCTCATGCCTCTTCCGAACAATCAGCGCAGGGTAAGCGCACTTCAAACACTGCGCCGGACAGACCGTCCTCCCTCGCCAAAACGCTGATTTCGCCCAAATGCCCTTGCACAATCGTGCGGGCGATGGAGAGGCCAAGGCCGCTGTGTCGTTCCAGTGTAGCGTCCGATTTCAAGGGCCGATTGGTATGGAAGCGACGGAAAATCGCGTCTCGATCATGCTCTGGCACGCCGGGGCCATCGTCGCGGATGCGGATGAGCACCTGTTGGCCAGTGACGGTCGCGATCACTTCCACCACGCCGCCGTCGGGCGAAAAGCTAATCGCATTATCGATCAAATTATCGAGCACACGGGCAAGGCGCATGTCCTCCCCCAATACAATCGCGGAACCCTTGCGCGGGCGGGCATAGGCCAAAGTGACGCCGCGCTGTGCCTGATCACGGGATGGTCGGGCATCACGGGCGGTGACGATTTGTTCAATCATGCAACCGATGTCGATGGGCTCAAACCGGGCACGGGTGAGTTCGGAGTCCACCCGGCTCGCCTCACTTATGTCGCTGATCAGGCGGTCCATGCGTTGCACATCGTCCTCTGCAATAGCCTGCAATTCTGAGCGAATATTCGGATCCGCAACGCGTCGCATCGATTCCAATGCGCTGCGCAGTGACGCCAGCGGGTTCTTAATTTCATGCGCCACATCGGCGGCAAAGGCCTCCGTCGCATCGATACGGTCACGCAAGGTTTGACTCATATCGGAAAGCGCTCGGGCAAGAAGGCCAATTTCATCGCGGCGTTCGGGCAATCGCGGCACGGAAACCTCACGCGCACGCCCGCGCTTCACCTGCATAGCGGCGATCATTAACGCACGGAGCGGCGTCACCAATGTTCGCGCCAAAAACAACGACATGGCGACCGACATAAATAGGGCCAGCGCCAAAGCGGCCATGATGTTAAACCGTTGAGCGCGTATCAACGTGCGGACTTCTTTCGGATTTCGGATCACCAAAATTGAGCGATCGCCGTCTGCGCTTCTTGCCATAGCCAAGACCACTGGCGAGGCATCAGGAGCATAGGTTATTACTGATCGCCCTTCTCCAGCTTCTAGGTTTGTAAATCCTGGCCACTGACGCGGCACATCTTTGGATGGCTCCCGAAAATCTTCTGGTTTGGCGCGTAACAACAACCTGTCGGTGAACAGGTCCAACTGCCGCGCGGCATGTTTCAGTAGGTCGGTTTCCGGAACGCGGAAAACGAAGCCTGCTTCTCCCGCCGATTCACTATCGAATATCTTGATCCCGTTGGCGTTATACATCCGCACTTTGGATTTGTTGGTTCGCGCCTCGGTCAACAAAATTGGCCTGATATCCGTGTCGGGCAAAGTGCTAATCGCCGCCAGAAACTCTGCCGAAGATTGCGTCGCCCGTGCGCGCTCCTCCAGCAGCCTTTCACGATAGCTGTCTAAAAACAGCAAGCCGCCGATAAACACCAATATTGCAATCAAATTGACTAACAAGATACGCGTGGTCAACGACATCCGATTGGATAGGGCGATAAGGAAAGACTTGGTCTCTGGCATCCGTTCTTGCCCGACTTGCATCATACCACGTTGAAGCGGTAACCCGCGCCATAGAGCGTATCAATGCCGGAAAACTCAGCATCCACTTCGCGGAATTTACGGCGAAGGCGTTTGATATGCGAATCAATGGTGCGATCATCGACGAAGACGTCATCTTGATAGGCGGCATCCATCAGCTGGCTGCGTGTTTTCACCACGCCAGGTCGCGTGGCCAGCGATTCCAATAACAGGAATTCAGTGACGGTCAGGCTGACCGCCTGCCCGTCCCACGTCACACTATGTCGTGCAGGGTCCATTGCCAAGCGACCCCGGATTATAGGGTCGGGCAAATCCTCCTCTTCGCTTTGCGGGGCTGCATTCAAGCTGGCGCGGCGCAAAATGGCGCGCACACGGGCAAGCAGCAGGCGTTGCGAGAACGGTTTCGCCACATAGTCATCCGCACCCATGGCAAGGCCCAACGCCTCATCCAATTCCTCATCCTTACTGGTTAGGAAGATGACTGGCACGGCGGACTTCTCGCGAAACCGGCGTAGCAATTCCAAACCGTCCATTTTCGGCATTTTAATATCAAAAATCGCAAGGTCCGGCGCATTGTCGAGCAGGGCTTTCAGCGCGGCTTCGCTATCCTGATACACACGGGTCACGAAACCTTCCGCCTGCAAAGCAATCGACAATGTGGTCAGAATATTGCGGTCGTCATCGACAAGCGCGATGACTGGAGCTTGGGATGGCGGCGATGCGGTATTCATATGTCTCCATCCTATAACGTCAATAACATTTAATCGCCATTGCACCGCCGCGCCACTCCTTTCTGATGACCGCAAAATTCGTCGGCTGGGGGTTGTCGGCGAATGCGGTCGCTTACCGCGTAACAATCTTTCATCGCTTTGATGAATATGAAGCATTCGACATAAAATTGTCATTCAATCCAACAATGCTAATTGACGTTGCGGCATTTGGGGGATATCGGCCCAGCAACGTCCCTCGCATACCTATGCAGCATAGCTATGCAGCGTGAATATAGCAGGGCCAAGAAACGGACGCGACGCCGCCGCTTCCCTTTCAACATAGCTAAGGAATATGCGCCGTGACCAACCGCTCCCAAGCCGATCTTTCCAAACAAGGCATCGCAACCAAGGCGACATTGTTTTGGAATCTGCCCACTGCTCCATTGGTGGAGGCAGCATTGGCACGCGGCGAAGGCAAATTGGGCAAGGAAGGTCCGCTGGTCGTCAACACCGGCAAGTTTACGGGCCGCTCGCCCAAGGACAAATATATCGTCCGCGATGCGACGACAGAGGACAATGTGTGGTGGGGCCCTATCAACCAGCCGATGTCGCCTAAGCATTTTGCGAATTTGAAGGCCGATTTCCTTGCCGCCGTCGCTGAGAAAGAGGAATTGTTCGTCCAAGACCTATTCGGCGGGTCGCAGCCGGATTACCGCGTCAATGTGCGGGTGATAAATGAGTTAGCTTGGCACAGCCATTTCGTGCGCACGATGCTGGTCCGGCCAACGGCGGCGGAGTTGGATGCGTTCGAGCCAGAATATACTATCATCTACCTACCTAGCTTCGTTGCAGATCCAGAACGCCATGGGTGTCGCAGTGACACCATCATTGCAGTCAATCTGACCGAAAAGCTGATCCTCATCGGCAACACCCAATATAGCGGTGAAATGAAGAAAGGCGTTTTCGGACTTCTCAATTACCTCCTCCCCGCGCAAGGTGTAATGCCGATGCACTGCTCGGCCAACATTGGGCCGGATGGCGACACCGCGTTGTTCTTTGGCCTGTCCGGCACAGGCAAGACCACCTTGTCCGCCGACGCCTCGCGCACGTTGATTGGTGATGATGAGCATGGTTGGTCCGATAGCGCGGTGTTTAATTTTGAGGGCGGTTGCTACGCCAAGATGATTAACCTGTCCGAGGAATCGGAGCCGGAAATTTACGCCACCACGCGGCGTTTTGGCACCATCCTTGAAAATGTCGTGATGGACGACGCAACCCGCGAATTTGACTTTGCCGATGCAACATTGGCGGAAAATAGCCGCGGCGCCTACCCCATCGACTTCATCCCCAATGCGTCGAAGGACAATTTGGGGCCAGTGCCGAAAAACGTAATCTTCCTGACCGCCGATGCGTTTGGCGTCATGCCGCCAATCTCCCGTTTAACACCTGATCAAGCGATGTATCACTTCCTGTCGGGTTACACGGCCAAGGTCGCGGGCACCGAAATCGGCGTGACCGAGCCAGAGGCGACCTTCTCCACCTGCTTCGGCGCGGCGTTCATGCCTCGTCACCCTAGCGTATACGGCAATTTGCTTAAAGAACGCATTGCCAAGGGCAGTGTGACGTGTTGGTTGGTCAATACTGGTTGGACCGGCGGCAAATATGGGGTTGGCAAGCGTATGCCGATTAAAGCAACGCGCGCGTTATTGAATGCTGCTCTCGAAGGCAGTCTGAACAATGTGGAATTCCGTAAAGATACTAATTTCGGTTTTGAAGTTCCCGTATCGGTGCCCGGTGTGGACACCCAAATTCTGGACCCGCGCAGCACGTGGGCCGATGGCGAAGATTATGACGCAACGGCGGCCAAATTGGTCAATCTGTTCGTCGAAAATTTCCGCCAGTTTGAGGCACATGTCGATTCAGGCGTCCGTGAAGCGGCTTTAGTCGCCGCGTAACTGCTCACAAGTTTGGAGAGGGAAAGAAGGGGCGGCCTGCGAATAGCGGGACCGCCCCTCACCTTTTAAGCATCAAAAAAGGGCGAGGAAGTCGCCTTCCCCGCCCCGTCTCAATAATCCAGCTTCGAATTAATCGAGCAGGTCAGCAGGAACCTTACCACCGTTGGCAGCCAGTTCTTTCATCACTTGCTTGTGCAGCCAGATGTTCATTTCCGCGCTGCCGTTCAATTCGCCAGTATAGCCGAGTTCGGTCGCCAATTCCTTACGCGCGGCAAGGCTGTGGTCCATGTCGAGCAAGGCCATCAAATCGACAATCGATACGCGCCAGTTCAGGTTGCGGCCGACGTTCTTCGACTCCATCAACGCTTCAACGTCCACGGGTGCAGCAGGTGTAGGCGCGGCCACAGGAGCAGCAGGAGCAGCCGTTGCGGTTGCGGTAGGCGCCGCAGGTGCCGGTGCCGCTTTTTCCTCTTCGCCGCCGAAGATTGCGTTCTTAATCGTGCTGAAAATACCCATAAGTCTGTCCTTTCCATAAACAGAAACGGCGCAACATACCCCGGGGTCGAATCGCCCCAAATTGCGCTTGAATGGCATGGTAAGGTCAAATTGATGCAACCGTAAGTCGCTTTGCATCCAAATTTGTAAAATCGCGCATTTTGGATGGAATAGACCATTGCGATGTTGCAACATCGCCGATGAGAGGCCACATTCTGTGCCATCCATCAGGAGGAATTTTGACATGAATATTTTGGACGTGCTGCAAAAAAGTGGCGAAATCGGCTCGATCGCGCGCGAATTGGGCGTGGATGAGCAAACCGCGGCAACCGGCGCTGCGGCCTTGCTTCCCGCGATTTTGGGCGGCTTTGCCAAGCAACAGGGCGGTGCGGCCAGTGGCGCAGCGGGCGGCGGCGATGCACTTGGCGGCCTAGGCAGCTTGGTCGGGATGCTTGGAGGTTCTGGCGCAGCGGGCGGTTTGCTCGATGCTGTGCTTGGCCCACAACCCACCCCCGTTGAAAAGGGCAATGACATTTTGGGGCAAATTTTCGGCTCCAAAGATGTCAGCCGCCAAGTCGCGGCACAAGCCGAAACGCAAACGGGCGTGAGCAGCGACTTGCTAAAGAAAATGCTGCCCATCCTCGCGATGTTGGTGATGGGGTATCTGGCCAAGGGTCAAGGTGGCGGCGCGCAATCCAGCGGCGGTGGCTTGGGCGATTTGGTCGGCGCCGTGCTTGGCGGCGGCGGTCAGCAACAACAATCCAGCGGCGGGCTCGGCTCACTCTTCGGCATGATGGATTTCAACCGTGACGGCAATCCATTGGACGACATCATCGGCATGGTCGGCAAAATGCGCGGCTAAATTAGTGAAGGGGTAAGATTATGAGCATGTTAGACGGAATTTTGGGTCAGCTTGGTGGCGTGGTCAATTTGGACGAGATCGCGGGCAAAATTGGCATGACCACGGACGAATTGAAGCAGGGCGGCGAGTCCTTATTCTCCAAATTGTCCAGCGGCGAAAACCCAGCTGAAGCGGTGCAGCAAGCCGCCGCCGAGACGGGATTGGACGCGTCGAAATTGCAAGAATTGCTGCCTAGCCTTGCCGAAAAGTTCGGTATGGATGGACAAGACGGCTTGCTGTCCAAATTGACCGGCGAAGGCGGCATGTTGTCGGGGGTGACGGGCTTCCTTGATCGCGATGGTGATGGCAATCCGATTAACGACGTTACCGACATGATTGGCGGCTTTTTCAAAAAATAAGCAACCATAGGCTTCGGCATTGTGACTTGAAAAGCAGGGCGGGACCACAAAATGTGTGGCCCCGCCCTTTTCATTTGCGTAGACGAAAACTTTGGGCGAGTTAGCGATAGGTATTGATGATCGTGGGGCAAAAAAAATGGGGGGCGATGGACCAAGGTACCAATCTGAGGGATTAGCCATCGCCACGCGTCTGAACACTGTGCGATGCGCCCTATACATGCCCGCGAGCAATCCGCGCGCGCTTGCCAAAGCGGCGAAATTGGATGCAGACCTTATCATATTTGATTTGGAGGATGCCGTCGCTCCGGAGGATAAAGTAAGCGCGCGGGCAGCAGCCGTCACCGCATGTAACGCGAACTTTGGCCACCGACTAACCGCCATTCGGTGCAACGGCATATCGTCCGCTTTGCATAGTGCAGATTTGGCAGCCATAGGCTCTGGCCAAGCAGACCTTATAGTTGTTCCCAAGGTCGAGGCTGCTATAGAAATTGACGCGCTTGCACTCATTTGCCAAAAACCCGTCATAGCCATGATTGAAACGCCCGCTGGCCTTTATGCTGCGCGTGAAATTGCTGCTCATCCGGCGGTTTATGGATTGTTCGCTGGGACTAACGATTTGGCGCATGAACTGCACATCGATTTTACGTCAGGCCGTGCCGGGCTGTCCCTATCGCTGCAAATGATGGTGTTGGCGGCGCGGGCTGCGGGCAAGAGTGTGTTTGACGGAGTAAACAACAACCTTGATGATATGGCTGCGCTGAAGACTGAGGCGCAGGAGGCGAAGGCATTTGGTTTCTCCGGCAAAACAGCCATCCACCCCAACCAAATTGCACCAATAAACGCCATTTTTGCCCCCACCGCCGCGCAAGTCGAGGACGCCCTCGCTTTGATCAAGGCCGCGAATGGCGGTGCAGAACGCTTTCGCGGGCGGATGGTGGAAACAATGCATGTTGAGGCGGCACGGGCACTATTGGCGCGCCATACCTCGATTTTTGACGGACCGGCCAGATGAAGGCAATACGCCGCTTCGCGCTATCGCTTGGCGCATTATTGACCGTAAGCTGCGTACACGCGCCCAAAGTCACGCCGGTGGTTGAGGACGAATTGCGTGCCGACATCGCCTATCTGTCAGCGCCAGAAATGGAGGGTCGTGCACCCGGCGGTGTAGCAGAGGGGCCGGTGGCGGGATTCCTCATCGATCGACTTTTGCAAAGTGGACTGTCGCCTGCTTTTGGCAACACGGATTCTTCGGCTCTTTCGGGCTGGTCGCAACCGGTAAAAATGTATCAGCGATGGCCCATCTCCGCCGATATCCGATTCGCGATGGGCAATAAAGCTCTGTCGCAGCCACAAGACCGGATTAGCCTCATCGGCATCGAACCCGAGGTTTCGGTCACCGGCGCGCGCTTGTTATTCCTGGGCCGCGGGGATCCGAATATTGCAGCGAAGCAGGATTTGTCGGGGGCCATCGTAATTTTGCAAGCTGCACCGAATACTATCGAACGCGCTGCGAATGAGGCCGTTTTGGCGAAGGCTGGCGCGATTGGAGTTATAGAGTTGGTGCGGGGTAATGAAGCGTTTGGGCGGCTGTTTCAGCAACAAAATCATCCGCATTTTTACCTTCCTACATCTGAAACGGACTATATTACCGGCATTGGGCGCACGCGCTTTACCGGCATCATGGGGGAAGAGCGCGCAGTTGCCTTACTCGCGCAAACGGGCAAGGATTGGGACAAGATGTTGCTTCGATCCAGCCTGCCCAGTTTTGGCGGCGAATGGTTGACGGCAACCGCCGATCTTGCGATTAAAACTGCCATCACGCCCATCCAAAGCCAGAATATTGGCGGCGTTATCAAAGGACAAAAACCGGGCAGCGGCGCGGTGCTCTTCATCGCGCATTGGGACCATTTAGGGCATTGTGTTCCACGGTCAGGCCTGCCGGATGTAATTTGCCCCGGCGCGGTCGATAATGCGAGTGGGATCGCAGCGTTGCTCCACATTGCGGAAGCGTTGGCGGCGGACAAGCACGACCGCGACATCTATTTCATTGCTACGACCGGCGAGGAACATGGCTTTATCGGCGCACGCACGTTGCTTGCCAATTCGCCGATGCCGCCAGAGTCTATTGTAGCGATTTTCAACCTCGACATGCTGGCCGTTGCACCGGCAGGTGTGCCCGTTGCCATCGTCGGCGCCGATGGGGGACGTTTTGACGCAGCCATTATAGAGGTAATGGCGAGCTTGGGTCTTTCGCCAGCCAAAAACGGTCTGGGCGATGCGTTTAGGGAGCGGCAGGATGGCTGGGTATTCCTTTCCGCTGGGCTACCCGCGCGAATGGTGAATAGCAGTTACGGCGATGAGGCCGCGCTCAACGGCTTTTTGAATAACGGTTATCACAATCCCGCCGACATATACTCCCCCGCAATCGAACTAGGCGGCGCGATGCAGGACATACGGCTGCATGTTGCACTAGGACAGCATTTTGGCGATACGCGCCTGTATCCGGCCAAATAGGCCGTTACTGAAACTAAACTCTGGAAAGATTGGGCGGCTTTGGTTACATGGGCCGCCACCGATTCACCCTTGATTTAGCGGAATGGCATTTTTCCCATGAATATCCCCATTGGCCTCACCTTCGACGATGTCCTCTTGCAACCCGGCGCGTCGAATATTGTGCCCAGTCAGGCCGATACTCGGACCAAAATCACCAACGCGATTGAGTTGAACATTCCGGTTATCTCGTCGGCCATGGACACTGTGACCGAGTCGGACATGGCGATTGTCATGGCGCAATTGGGCGGCATTGGCGTGTTGCACCGCAACCTGTCCATTGAGGAACAAATCGCAGCGGTGCGTCAAGTTAAGCGCTTTGAAAGCGGTATGGTGGTCAATCCCATTACCATTGCCCCCGATGCGACCTTGGCCGAGGCGCAGGCGATTATGGCGCATAATCGCATCTCCGGCATTCCGGTGACCGAGGCTTCTGGCAAATTGGTAGGCATACTCACCAACCGCGATGTGCGCTTTGCCGAAAATCCGATGCAACCCGTGCGTGAATTGATGACGCATGAAGACCTTGCCACGGTAGATGCCAGCGTGACGCAGGCAGAAGCGCGCCGTTTGCTGCATCACCGCCGGATTGAGAAATTGTTGGTAGTCGATAAGGATTTCCGCTGCATCGGCCTGATTACGGTAAAGGACATCGAAAAGGCCGTGATGTATCCTGAAGCGACCAAGGATGGCCAAGGCCGCCTCCGCGTCGCTGCTGCTTCGACGGTAGGTGACAAGGGACTGGAACGTACCCGCGCGTTGATTGAGGCCGAATGCGACCTTATCGTCATCGACACTGCGCACGGGCATAGCGCAATGGTGGCAGAGGCCGTGCGTGCCGCCAAGAAAATCTCACCCAACACGCAAATTATCGCGGGCAATGTGGCTACGGCGGAAGCAACACGTTCGCTCATCGATGCAGGGGCAGATGGCGTAAAGGTTGGTATTGGCCCCGGCTCCATCTGCACAACCCGCGTCGTTGCCGGCGTCGGCGTGCCGCAACTGACCGCCGTCATGCAATCGGCCGAGGAGGCATGGAAATCGAATATCCCCATCATTGCCGACGGCGGCCTACGCACCAGCGGCGATTTGGCCAAGGCTTTGGCGGCGGGCGCATCGACGGTTATGGTGGGCAGCCTACTGGCCGGAACCGAGGAAGCCCCGGGCGAAACCTTCCTGTATCAGGGCCGTTCCTATAAAAGCTATCGCGGTATGGGCAGCGTCGGCGCCATGGCGCGCGGGTCCGCTGACCGCTATTTTCAGGCGGATATTAAGGACCAATTGAAACTCGTCCCCGAGGGGATTGAGGGCCAAGTCCCTTACAAGGGTCCGGCGCGGGAGGTGATTCACCAACTCGTCGGCGGTGTGAAGGCAGCCATGGGCTACACCGGCGCGGCGACGTTGAAGGACTTGCGTGAACGCGCCCGTTTCGTGCAGATTACCGGTGCGGGCTTGCGCGAAAGCCATGTGCACGATGTCACCATCACACGCGAGGCCCCCAATTACCCGACACGATAAGGACAATTTATGCCGGTGAAAAAGCAAAAGTTAGGCGCGGATGGGGCAAGCCTCACCAAAACGCCTGTGCTTTTCGTCACCGGATTGTCGGGCGCGGGTAAGTCCACTGTATTGAACACGTTGCAGGATTTAGGTTGGGAAACGATCGACAATTTCCCTGTGCGCCTGTTCGAACGTCTGTTCGATTTGCCCACCGCCAATGTTGGCAATTCGCCATCAATGCCGATTGCGATCGGTTTTGACAGCCGGACGCGCGGTTATGACCCCGTAAAAATATTGGAGCGTATTGACCGCCTGTCACGACGCGATGAGTTTAATGTATCGCTGCTCGTTCTGGATTGCTCGGGCGCAGAGTTGGAACGCCGGTATAGCGAAACGCGCCGTCGCCATCCGATGGCCAACGACCGTCCCGCTTATGATGGCATCGCCGAAGAACGCCGCCTGATTCAGCCATTCCGCGAGCAAGCAGATCAAATTATCGACACCACCAATCTGTCCGCTAATGACCTGCAAATGCTTACCCGCGAACAATTTGCCATTGCGGGGCAATCGGGAACCTCGGTGCAAATCAGCAGCTTCGGCTTCTCCCGCGGCGTCCCACACAATGCCGATTTGTTGTTCGACATGCGGTTTTTGCGTAATCCGCATTGGGATAAAGAATTGCGACCCAAAACAGGATTAATGCCCGAAGTTGGCGCATTCGTATCCGCCGATCCCGCCTTTGATGAAGCGTTGCAGCGTATATACAACATGCTGCTGTTCCTCCTTCCCCGCTATGAGGCGACGGGCAAGGCCTATGTCAACATCGCGTTCGGCTGCACCGGCGGCAAGCATCGCTCTGTCTTTGTTGCCGAAACTATCAGCAAATGGTTGCAAGACGCGGGCTTTTCGCCCACGGTCCACCACCGCAATTTGTCCCATCCTGTGCTCGAATCATTCGAGGTCGATGCAGATGGCGATAAATCCTCTACGCGAACCAAAAGGCAGGGATGAGCCGCATTATGATCGGTCTGATATTGGTGACGCATGGCCGCTTGGCAGAGCAATTCGTAACCGCGATGGAACATGTGGTCGGCTCGCAAAGCGCGCTCGAAACCGTGTGCATCGGTCCGCACGACGATGTCGAACGCCGACGGCAGGATATTGCCGATGCCATTTTGCGCGTGGACAGCGGTGCAGGTGTCATCATCCTGACCGACCTGTTCGGCGGCACACCCTCCAACCTCGCCATTTCTCTAATGGAAACGGGGCGGGTAGAGGTGATTGCGGGGGTCAATTTGCCTATGCTCATCCGTTTGGAAAGCGCGCGCAAATCGATGTCTGTTCACGACGCAGTACGCGCCGCCGCCGAAGCCGGACGTAAATATATCCGCATCGCCTCGGAATTATTGGATAGCGAATAATGGCCACGCTCAGCGAATCTGTCACCATCATTAATCAACGCGGCTTGCATGCGCGGGCAAGCGCAAAGTTCGTCAACATGGTCGCCGCCCTGCCCAACGGCTTGCTCGCGCAAGTGGAAAAGGACGGAACAACTGTCACCGGCACCTCCATCATGGGCCTGATGATGCTAGGCGCGGCGAAGGGCAGCGATGTGACAATATTGGTCACTGGCCCCGATGAGGCAGAGGCAGAGCGGGTGCTATCCAAACTCGTCGGTTTGATCAAGGACGGGTTCGGCGAAGATTGATGGACAGTTATGGCTCTGGCCAACGCCGTGAAATCACCGGTTTTTCCAATCCATTGGTGAAGGAAATCCGCGCGTTGCGGGAGAAGAAGCTCCGCAAACGTGATGGGCGCTTTCTCGCCGAGGGATTGCGCATTTTAACAGAGGCGCGGGAGGCGGGGCATATCCCGCAAATGCTATGGCGCGCATTCGATCACCCCGGCCACCCGCTTATCGATGAATTGGAGGACGCAGTGCTCGACACTGGCGGGCAGGTCGTCACGACCAGCGCCGATATTCTGTCCAAAATCAGCGGTAAGGACAATGCGCAAACCGTCATCGGCGTGTTTGCCGAAATCGGAGTGACACTGGATTCTCTCGACCGAAGCCAAGCCAACATCTGGCTCGTCGCGCAAGCAATGCGCGATCCTGGAAACCTCGGCACTATGTTGCGCACTGGCGATGCAGTGGGCGCAGGCGGCCTCATTCTCATCGACGATTGCACTGACCCTTTCGGCGTGGAGGCGGTGCGCGCCAGCATGGGAGCGCTTTTCACCCAAGCCATCGTGCAATGTCGGTGGGAGGAATTTGTGCCATGGCTGCGCAGCGGTGCAGGACAATTGGTTGGGACTAGCCTGAATACGGATTTCGACTATCAAACGCCTCGCTATGAAGCGCCGACGTTCATTTTCACAGGCAACGAGGCGCAAGGTTTGCCGGCGGAATATGAAGCCGAGTGCGATGTGCTTGTCAAAATGCCGATGCTGGGCAAAGCGGACAGTTTGAATGCCGCCGTCGCCACCGCCGTCATGGCCTATGAAGTGCTGAACCAACGTCGCGCACGATAAATCATAACGCCGCCGCAACCAAATGGTTCATCTTACGTTACATGGGGACGGCGCAGAGAGCGTTTGTCCATTGTACGGGGATACATCATGATGAATTCCGCCAAAATCGCCCTATTTGCATCAGCCTGCGTCGCCAGTGCTGCGTGCGTACCCGCGACCTCCTCGCAAAGCCCCGAAACACCGCCAGCGGCCGCAACCCCGTCGCAGCCCAGCGTTGGCGCACCCTATAAGGCCGTTGGCACAGAGCCATTTTGGGCTTTGCAAATCACCGGCTCGCAAATGACCTTTCAACCCGTGGAAGGCGCGGCGACGGTCGCCACTATCGCCTCCGCACGGCCCAGTTTCAACGGATGGCGGTATTCCTCCGACACGGTCAGCGTTGATGTGACGTTCACACAATGCAACGACGGGATGAGCGACATTGTCTACAAAGACACCGTTACCGTTTTGGTCGGCACGACCGAGTATCGCGGATGCGGCGGTGGCGCGGTGACGCCGGGCGCTTCACTCGCCAACTCCGCATGGCAAATTGTGAGCGTGAACGGGCAGGACGTTTACAATCCCATGGGACGCGGGCCTTTATTGGTGCGATTTGGCGCTGACCGCGTATCGGCGGCAACGGGATGCAATGGTATCGGCGGCAATTATGTTTCGGGCGAAGGATGGCTTTATGCGCCCACTTTGATCTCAACCATGATGGCCTGCGAGCCGCGGCTCATGGCACAAGAGCAAGCCATTGGCGCTGCTCTATCGGGTCATCAAACGATACGTGTTGGGGCGGAAGGCGCAATGATTTTAGGCGGTGAAGGGAGCGAAATCGCGCTGATCCGCGCGGGCGATTGCCCTGAATGCGCTGAGATGGTTGGCTCGCCAGCGATGCAGGGACTCACTTTAACGGGCGATTGGGACATTCATCAAATTGGCGACGCGTCGGTCACGTTGGATCGCCCCTATCGGCTGAATTTTGCCGATGGGCAAATGACAGGTTTTGCCGGATGCAATCGCATTTTTGGCGGCTATGCGATGGAAAATGGCACCCTCACTTTCGGGTCAATCGGCGCGACCCGCATGGCCTGCGCGGGCCAAGGCGGCGCGGATGAACGGCGGGTGCTGAACATTATCCGCGATCCTTTGACCTATCGCTTTATCAGCGCCGATTCGGTGATAGTTGCGAACGCGGAGGGCGGGTTTATACTAAGCCGCGTCGGGGACTAATCGTGATTTAAGAAGATGGCGGGGCATTGGCAATGGGTAATGCAAGCGTGCCGTCCTGCCCACCAACCTCATCGGCAAACCCGCCCTCCCCATAGCGCGGCAAAGCCTCCACGGCGTCCAGTGCCTCAATGTCCTTCTTCCCCGCCTCGATGTTCAATTCCTTGAACTTGCGGCCAGTCGAAAGGACATTGCGTTCGAAGCTGCCGACGAATTTGTTGTAATTGCCGACCGCGCTGTTCAACCCAGCGCCGACGCGTTTCAAATGTTCAGCGGCAACCGCAAGCCGGTCGTACATTTCCTTGCCAAGCATGCCGATTTCGCGGGCTTGCTCGCCCATTTTTTCCTGCCGCCAAATGCCCGCAACGGTGCGCGCAATGGCGACGAGGTTGGTTGGCGTGGCCAACAATACCCGCTTTTCAAACGCATGGTCCCACAAATGCGGGTCATGCTCCAACGCGGCGGCCAGAAAATGCTCACCCGGCACGAACAGGATAACATAATCGGGCGCGGCGGCGAATTGGTCCCAATAGGCTTTGCGGGATAGGCCATCGATGTGCGCGCGCATGGATGCGCAATGTCGAGCCAAAAAGGCTTCACGCGTCGCTTCATCATCGGCAGCGAAAGCATCCTGATAATCGTTCAGCGACACCTTGGCGTCAACGACCAATGACCCGCCGCCCGGCGTACGGATGATGGCATCGGGGCGAAGGCGACCTCCCTCCCCGTCGCTAACGCTAACCTCAGTTACAAAGTCGGTGTGTTCGGTGAGGCCGCAGCTTTCGAGCACATTTTTCAGCTGCTGCTCCCCCCAACGTCCGCGCGCTTTAGGAGCGTTGCGCAGCGAATTGACCAGTTTTGCTGCCTCGGTCGAGACCCGCTCCTGCCCCTGCTTCATCTCCGCGATTAGGCCTGTGAGGTTACCATACGCCTCGGTCCGCTGGCTTTCGACGAGCGCTACGCGTTCCTCATATTTCTTCAGCGATTCGCCAACGGGGGCCATGAGTTGCTTTAACCGCTCCTCATTTTTTTCGCCCGCCTGATGAAAGCGTTGGTCGGCGCGTTCGAGGAATTGCTTCTGCGCCTCGCCCAAAAGGCGCGCGCCAATGTCGCCGAATTGCGCGGACAATTGCTTTTTCGCTTCCTCATTGAAGGCCTTCAACTCGGCAATGCGCGCATCTTGCATCCGGTCACGTTCCGCTTGTGCCTCAGCATAGGCACGGTCGCGTTCCAACGCTTGCGCCTCAACGGCGGCGAGTTTGGCGGACAATGCAGCGCGTTCCATCTTCGCGGCATCGAGCGCGGCGCGCATATCGGCGAGTTCGCCGCGCGCCCCATCCCGCTCCCCCGCCAAGCCATCGAGTTGCAAACGGAGCATATCGGCCACCTGCGCACCCGCGCTACGCCCCGTTTTGCTGCCGAGCAGCCAGCCCATGGTCGCGCCGAGGATTAGAGTTGCGACACTAATAAAAAGTAGCTGCAAACTTGTTTCCATAAAATTGGCTTTCCGAAAAGGGGCGCGCCAAACGCCTTCCCCCCCTCGTTAAATCGAGGCTTCCAATTTCACGATAGACATAAATTGAGACAGGCTTGCTTCAGCTTCCGGTCGAGACCAGAAACCCTTACAAGACATGGCAAGTTGATTGCCATAATCGTCCAAAATAAACCATCGATATAACCAGTCACCGTCCAAATGAACGAGGTAAAACCATGCATTCATGGTAAACCTCCGTATTCTCGGAACGCGGCTTCATTGGTTTGCAAGTCTTCGTTGTTGGCTAATCAGGCGCAAGTTTCGTGACCGACCGGCTTATCTCTATATCGGCACTCTACAGCATTCCATTTTGCTAAAAGGAGTTCTCGCTAGGCAATTTTACCGCAGTAACATTCGATAATTTACAAGATTTTTAGTTATGTCATATCAACCACCCCCTTTCCTGCCGGAACAAAGCAGGAAAGTGAGGCGATTGCAAGTCCTACATTCACCCAATCTGCTGCCCCGTATCGGCCCAATCCTTCAGGAACCCTTCGATGCCCTTGTCGGTCAGCACATGCTTAAACATCGACAGGATAATCGCGGGTGGCGCGGTTATCACGTCCGCGCCGATGCGCGCGCTTTCCAATATGTGGATCGGGTGGCGGATGCTGGCAACAAGGATTTCGGTCTCATAACCGTAATTGTCGTAAATCAGGCGGATGTCCTCAATCAGGCTCATGCCGTCAAAGCCATTGTCATCGTGGCGGCCCACAAACGGCGAGATAAACGTCGCGCCGGCTTTCGCGGCCAACAACGCTTGGTTGGCGGAGAAGCAAAGGGTGACATTCACCATGCTGCCGTCGCCGGTCAATGCTTTGCAGGTTTTCAGGCCATCGATGGTGAGCGGCACTTTAATCGCAATGTTATCCGCAATTTTGCGCAGCACTTCGGCCTCTTTCATCATCGTCGCATGGTCCAACGCGACAACCTCCGCGCTCACCGGACCATCGGTCAGGCCGCAGATTTCACGGGTGACCTCAATAATATCGCGGCCTGATTTCTTGATCAGCGACGGGTTGGTGGTGACGCCGTCGAGCAGGCCGGTGTCGGCAAGCTCTTTAATCGCGGCGGTGTCGGCGGTGTCGGCGAAGAATTTCATCGGTCGGATCTTTCATTCGGGGGTTATGTTAGCGCTATCGCTACACGCAGAGATAGGCTTCGCACAATCCCTTAGAACAATTTGCCCGCCCCCAAAACAGCAATTAATGTCGGATTGCCAGTTTTTTGCGGGTTGGCGCGGACGAGCGATTCTTCGACGCCGATGCTTTTCCAAATGGCGTCGTCGGCCTGTGCGCTGACATCGGCGATAGCTCCCGTGACGTTGGTTCCGGAGAGTGCGTTCAACACTTGGCCAAGCGGCGAATTGCCGCCAAACAGGCGCATGGCGTCGGAAATCCCTGGCACCATCGTATCAATCAACGCCCCGCGCATTTCGCCGCGCAGGAAGTTAGTCGCCGCCGTCGGTCCGCCACGCACAAGAGCGGCGGCATCGGCAATCGACACGTTGCTAATCGCTTGCAACACCAACGGCGCGGCGCGTTCTGCACCCTTTTCGGCGGCGTGATTGACTTGTTTCTGAAGCTCCGCTTTGAATGGACCGCTTTGAAGCAATTGCGCGACAATGCCGCCACCATTGAATCGGCTCGGCACATCCAAACGCGAGATTTGCGTATCGTAAAACCCCCCGGGCTGAACCAGGCGGGCAAAGGCGGCTCGCGAGGAGTAGCTCAACAATTCGCGAATCGCATCGACCATGCTGAACCCCGGAATGGCCGCGCATCCGGGCAGGAATGCGACAGCGGAAAGGCCGAGTCCTCCAGCAAGCAATTGGCGGCGGTTGGTGGTCAATTCGGTCATGGCATCGGCTCCCCTAAAGAATGACCCGATGCTAAGCCGTTCAACATGAACCGGCAAGAAACGAATTTGCCATTCCCCCCGCACGCGCCATATAGGGGGCTATGAGCCGCGCGCGTATCATCCTCCTGACCCACGGCGTCGGCCCGTTCGATTACCGCGTGCCGCATGGTATGGAGGTGACGCCGGGTCAGTTGGTCACTGTGCCATTGGGCCCGCGCAAAATCGCCGGTGTGGTGTGGGAGGCGGAACGGTTCGACGTGGAGGAGGTTGGCGACAACCGGCTGCGCAATATCATTGAGGTTATCGACACGCCGCCATTATCCGACGCGATGCGCAAATTGGTCGATTGGACCGCGCATTATTATTTGGCCCCACATAGCGCCGTTTTGCGCATGGTGTTATCGAGCAGCGCGGCGCTGTCCCCGCCGGGCACTATTACCGAATATCGGCGCACGGACAGCATCCCCGCGCGTCTGACCCCGCAACGAAAGGCCGCGTTGGAACGGTTGGAGGGGGAGCAAGGCCTCGTCCGTGAACTCGCCTTGCGGGCAGAAGTGTCGGATGCCGTCATTCGCGGGCTTATAAAGGCTGGCGCGTTTGAGGCGGTGTCGGTGTCGATTGATCAGGCTTACCTGCAACCGAACCCCGATTTCGCGCCACCTGTCCTGAACGCAGAGCAAGCGGCGGCTGCGGATGAAATGGTCGCGGCGGTGCGGGACGGTGTGTTTCAGCCCTTCCTCCTGGATGGCGTTACGGGATCGGGCAAGACCGAAACCTATTTTGAGGCGGTCGCGGCGGCGTTGAATGCGGGGAGGCAGGCGTTGATCCTGCTGCCCGAAATTGCACTGACCCAACCCTTTCTGGCGCGGTTTGAGGCGCGTTTTGGGTGCGCTCCGGTCGCGTGGCATTCGGGCCTAAAATCCACCGAGCGGCGGCGCGCGTGGCGGGCGTTGACCAGCGGGGAGGCGAAGGTCGTCATTGGCGCACGCTCCGCCTTGTTCCTGCCCTATCATAACCTCGGCTGCATCATCGTGGATGAGGCGCATGAGACAAGTTTTAAGCAAGAGGATGGCGTCCGCTATCATGCCCGCGATGTCGCGGTAATGCGCGGGTTGTTTGAGAACATCCCCGTGGTGTTGGCGTCCGCCACCCCTGCGTTGGAATCGCGGCACATGGCGGATATTGGCAAATATCGCCCGCTGGCCATTCCATCACGATTCGGCGCGGCGAAGATGCCTAGCATCGCCGCCATCGACCTGACCATGGAGCAACCGGAGCGCGGGGCATGGCTCTCCCCGCCGTTGATTTTAGCGGTAAAGGCGCGGTTGGAGCGGGGCGAGCAAAGCTTGCTTTTTCTCAACCGGCGGGGATACGCCCCGCTGACGCTTTGCCGATCCTGCGGGTTTCGTATCAAATGCCCGAATTGCCGCGCCTGGATGGTGGAGCATCGCCTTGTGCGGCGCTTGTCCTGCCACCATTGCGGCCATGTGACGCCGCCACCAGAAAAATGCGAGAAGTGCGGCGATACCGACAGCCTCGTCGCCTGCGGCCCCGGTGTGGAACGCATCGCCGATGAAGTGCGCGGGCTGTTTCCAGAGGCGCGTATCATCATCGCCACGTCCGACACGCTCTACTCCCCCGCCCAAGCTGCCGAATTCGTCGCGCGGGTTGAGAATAAGGCTGTGGACATCATTGTGGGAACACAGTTGGTAACTAAGGGATATCACTTCCCCGACCTGACATTGGTGGGCGTGATTGACGCCGATTTGGGGTTGGAGGGCGGAGACCTGCGTGCCGCCGAACGCACCTTTCAACAAATTGTGCAGGTCGCGGGGCGCGCTGGCCGCGCCGAAAAAACAGGCGAGGTGCTCATCCAAACGCGTGACCCGTCCGCGCCCGTTATCGCCGCTTTGGTCGCTGGCGACCGCGATGGATTTTACGCCGCCGAAACCGAATCGCGCCGCATGGCCGCCGCACCGCCCTTTGGCCGGTTGGCGGCGATAATCGTATCAAGCGAGGATGAACGCGAGGCCGCCGAAGTTGCGCGCCTCATCGCCGGATGTGCGCCGCGTGTGCCCGACATGGCGGTGCTGGGGCCCGCGCCCGCGCCACTCTC
>JBGSSR010000085.1:0-21193 GCA_041736905.1 Sphingomonadaceae bacterium
TCCAAATAGGGCGCGGCGTCATCGCGCTGGTCGAGCGCCTCCATCGCACGGCCCGTCAACATGCGCGCATAGGCATCGCCATCGGATCGCTCCGCCAGCGGTTTGATCAGCGCCAACGCCCCTTCCGCATCGCCGACTTCATAAAGCGCGCGCGCGAGCATCCTTTGCACCTTCAAATTGTTCGGCTGCATCCGTGCCAATCGCTCCAATCGGTCCACGGCGCGGTTATAATTGCCCAACCGGAACTCCACCGTCGCGGCAGTGAGGAGGTAGGCGGGGACATCCTTCATATCCTCCGCCGCTTTTTCCAGCAGCACACGGGCGAGGTCATTTTCACCCGCGCGCGCCGCCATTACGCCTTGCATGTAGAAGGCCGCGCCGGATTTCGGGTTCTTTTTCAACATGGCGCGGGTGGTGGCCAACATATCGACCTGCCGCCCCGCCGCGCCTTGTGCTTCCGCCAATCGGGTGAGGACGGGCAGCGATTCGGGCGTGGCTTTATTGGCGCGCTCATAGAACGCAATGGCGGGGACTGGTCCCAATTGCTCCCGCGCCATATCGCCGCGTTGGATTAACGCGGGGACGTGATTGGGGTTGTGCTTCAATGCTGTATCCGCCGCGTCGATCGCGCCGATTATGTCGAATTGCCGCCACCGAAAAATGGCAATGTCGGTCCACAATTCCGCGCTTTTCGGGATCAATTTCGCGCCAACGTCAAAGGCGACCCGCGCCTCATTCGGGCTGTTCATATCCAAGTAGACGCGGCCAAGGATGCGGTTGGCATAGCCCAAATCCGCCTTCACAATCGGCGATTTCAACGCCCTTTCCGCCGCCGCCAAATCGCCGTTCAACCAATGGGCATGGCCCGCAATCGCGTTCATCTCATCGGGTTTTGCGCCTGCTGATTTCGCGGCGTTGAGCGCGGACAGAGCGCTGGCCCCATCATCGGCCAACACGGTGGCGCGGGCGAGGAGCAACTGCCCATCCTTCCAATCTGGCGCTTCCTTCAACGCATCGATGAGTAGGCCGCGCGCCGCCCGCGGTTTTCCGTCCGCAATCGCCGCCAAAGCCTCCTTTTGCACCACCGCCGGATCGGCGCGAAACACAGGCAGCGCGGACAGCACCACCTTGACCAGCAACGCCAACGCCACCAATCCCGCCAGCGCCGGCGCGCCAATCAACAACCAGCGCGGCAAGGAACGCTGCTTATAAATCGACACCTGATGCGTGCGATAACCTTTATCGGGACGGCGGCGGTTCATCGGCGTCAGTGCTGAATCTGATGCTGCTTCATCAGGTCGTAGAGCGTGGGCCGCGAAATGCCGAGCAGCTTGGCGGCGTTGGAGATATTCCCCTCCGTCCGCGCAATCGCCCGCCGGATCGCGGTGCGGTCGGCCAATTCGCGCACGGATTTCAGGTTGATAACATCAACCTCCTCATCCGGCACTTTGCCAAAGTCCAAGTCATCGGTGTGGATCAGCTTATCATCCGCCATGATGACCGCACGCTTCATCCGGTTTTCGAGTTCCCGGACATTGCCGGCCCATGGCCATTGGTCAATCGCGGCGAGCGCATCGGGGGTGAAGCCCTTAATCTGCGGGTTCATTTCCTTGGCAAAGCGCATCAGGAAATGCTTGGCCAACAACACGGCGTCCCCTGCCCGTTCCGCCAGTGTCGGAATACGCACGACGATTTCGGCAAGGCGGTAGTATAAATCCTCACGGAAACTTTCGTCGCCAATCATCCGGTCGAGGTCGCGGTGGGTCGCGGTGACGATGCGCACATCGACGGGGATGGTTTGCCGCCCGCCAATGCGCTCCACCACGCGCTCTTGCAGGAAGCGCAGTAGTTTGACTTGCAATTGGAGCGGTATATCGCCGACCTCGTCCAAAAATAACGTGCCGCCATCGGCCATTTCGATTTTGCCGATGGTGGTCTTAACCGCACCGGTAAACGCGCCCTTTTCATGGCCGAACAGTTCGGATTCCAGCAGATTTTCCGGGATGGCGGCGCAATTGATGGCGACGAACGGCTTGTTCTTCCGGTCGCTGGCATCGTGCAATCCGCGCGCGAGCAATTCCTTACCCGTGCCGGACGCGCCCAAAAGCATTACCGACACCGATGTGCTCGCCACACGCTCGATTGTGCGCGCGACCTTCTGCATTTCCGGCGCGGCGGAAATCATGGAGCCGAGCAAGCGGTTGTCCCCGCCCTGCATCTCGGTCAGGCGGCGGTTCTCCACCTCCAATGTCCGCACATGAAAAGCACGGCGGACAATCAAATGCAGTTCGTCAATGTCGACCGGCTTTTGGTAGAAATCCCACGCCCCGCTGGCAATCGCGCGCACCGCGCTGTCGCGTTCACCATGGCCAGATGCCACGATAACCTTGGTATCGGGGGCCAATCGCATGATGTCGGCGAGCGTCGCAAATCCCTCTGTCACGCCATCGGGGTCGGGCGGCAGGCCAAGGTCTAATGTGACGACATTGGGCTCCTCCGCGCGCAGCAAATCAATCGCCTCGGTCCGGTTGGACGCGATTAGGACATCGAAATCCTCATACGCCCATTTCAACTGCTTTTGCAGGCCGGTATCATCTTCGACAATCAAGAGTTTTTGACGCGTCTCGCTCATGCTGCTTCATCCTTGAGTATCGGGGCGTTTTCGGCGGGTTTCGTGTCGGCGAGCGGAAGCAAAAGCGTGAAGATACTCCCTACGCCGACGGTGCTTTCCACCTCAATCCGGCCGCCCATTTGCTGGGCCAGCATTTGCGCTTCATATGCGCCAATGCCAAAGCCGCCGTCCTTCGTGCTGTTGAACGGTTTGAATAGGTTTTCGCGCAGGAACTCCTCCGCTATGCCCGTGCCATGGTCGATAACGGATATGGTGGCGCGGTCGCCGCGTGTGCCAAGCCGGACTTCTATCGGGGCCTCCGGCGCGCTGGCATCGATGGCGTTTTGGAGAAGGTGGGCCAATATACCGCCCACACGCCCCGCATCGACGAAGCCCTCCACGCGGCGTGGCGCGCCAATGGTGATGGGGTGCAAGCGCGATTTTTCGCGCACGGCATCCTCAATAATCGGCGACAAAGATTGCAACATCGGCGCGGATGCCTTGCCCTTATGATGTTGTGACAGGCGCGCCAGCATATCGTTCATTTTGCCGACCGACGCGCGCAGCGTATCGATCATATCGGCGCGAAATTCGGGGTTATCCGCATGGCGCTCGGCATTGCGGGTGAGCAAGCTAAGCTGGCTCACCAGATTTTTGATGTCGTGCATGATGAAGGCAAATCGGCGGTTGAACTCGTCAAAGCGTTGCGATTCAGCCAAGGCCTCCTGCCCCCGCGCCTCGGCCAGATAAGACGCCGCCTGCGCCCCCGCGACACGCAGCATATCCAAATCCTCCCAATCGAGAGCGCGAGCAATGCGCGGCCGGGCCAAAATCGCCAACCCGACCAAGCTACCGAAGTGCAGGAACGGCATCATCACCCATGCGCGGGTGTCGTTCAGCACCCAATTGGGTAAGGACTCAAATCCCTTGGGCGCGCCCTTATCCCCGCGCACATCGTCCAAATCGATGATATATCCGGTGGCGGCAAAGGCTTCCAGCGTATCATCGGACAAAAGGCGGACCGGCAAGTCCTCCTTTCCCCAATTCCACCGCGCGCCAATGCGCAAACGCCCGATATTGTCGGGGACCAGCAGCAATCCGGCGGGGCTGTCGCAAATATCGGCCACCGCCTTCACCACGCGCATTTCCAGCAATCCGGCGTCACCTTCCACCGCGCGGTGGGAAATCGTATCGGTGAAGCGCATCCATTCGTCGCGGTAGTCATAGCGGTGCTGATAAAAATTCTTCGCCAGAAACACGCGCATCCACGCGCGAAATTTGCCCGATGGCATGACCAGCAAAGCGGCCACGAACATCACGAAAATCAGGCTAATCTGCGCCAATCGCGCATAATCGCCGCCAATCCAATTGATCAGCAATGACGCCAGCAACATGACGAGCAGATAACCGCCAATGACAATCAGCGACGCCGATTGGAACGCCGCCTGCCGCGACAAGCGCACCCGCCATTTGCGGTTACGGTTGGTGCCCAGTGCGAACACCACGACCAGCGCCGCCATGGCAAACCCCTGCGCCGCCAGCAATTCGGGCGCGATATTCTGCGACAGATAGGCGATGGTGTAGAGGTTGAGGTCATAGCCCCACATTGCCGCCAATGCCGCCAGAGGCAGGCTAACCCCCCATCGCGCATCATGATCGAATGATGTGTAAAGATCATGCACCAGCATCAATGTGCCGACGGCAAATATCATCGCCAGCAACCAATGCACTGGACGCAATTGGGCGATCGCCTGCGACTGGGTCAGCAATTCACCCGGCGCGGCAATTACCAGCACCGCTTTGAACGCGAGTACGACGAACAAAACCGTATAGATATAGCCTGCTGCTCCGCGACGTTCTTTCCCATTGCCATAGAGCAACACCGCCATAAACCCGAGCCACGCGCCATTGCGCGCCAATTCGGCCAAACTGCTGAGCGCGGAACCCATAGGCGTAATGACGATGGTCAGCGCCCAAATCGCCGTTACCATCAACGCAAACGTCAACATCTTTTGCGGTGTCGGCGCGGTCCAGCCATCGCGGTGGATCAGCCATACGGCCAGCGCGGCATAGCCTGCGGCGGCAATGGCAAAACCCCAAATGGTCATGCTTAAAAGGAAGGCAATCGTCATCGTCCGCCCCTATCGCGCGCCTTCCGGCCACAGAACGACACGGATGGTTTGCAGCAGGATTAGGACATCCAAAAACGGCGTGTAGTTTTTGGCGTAATACAGGTCATATTCCAACTTATGCCGCGCATCCTCAATCGACGCGCCATAGGGATAATTAATCTGTGCCCAGCCGGTGATGCCCGGTTTCACCATATGCCGTTCGGCATAGTATCGCATTTGCGTTTCCAGTTCCTCGACAAACTCGGGCCGTTCGGGGCGCGGGCCGACGAAGCTCATATCGCCGCGCAGCACCGACCATGCTTGCGGCAGCTCATCAATGCGCACTTTGCGAATGAATTTGCCGATACGGGTGATGCGCGGGTCATCCTCCGCCGCCCACACGGCTTTGCCGTCGATTTCGGCGTCTTGGCGCATGGAGCGCAGTTTCAGGATGGAGAAATTCTGCCCAAACAAGCCGACGCGGATTTGCCGATAGAACGCCGGCCCCTTGCTTTCCAATTTGATGAGGATGGCGAATAAGACGATTATCGGCGCAGTCAGCGCGAGCAGCAACACGCTCGCGCTGATATCGAACAGGCGTTTGGCCATGCTGGACAGCATCCGGCCGCTGGAAAACCCGTCGGAGAATATCAAATAGCTGGGGTTGGAGCTTTCCAAATCGACGCGCCCTGTCTCGCGTTCCAAGAACGTGGACAAGTCATTGACATGGACGCCAGTGGTTTTGATGCGGAGCAGATCCTGCAAGGGCAGGGCATTGCGCCGTTCCTCCAATGCCAGCACGACTTCACTCGCGCCCAATTTGACGGCGAAATCGGCGAGGTTGTAAATCGCGCTGCGGTTAATCGCTTCGGGGATTTCTTGCGCCCCGTCGTTCATCGCGATATAGCCGACGACGATAAAGCCGCTGCCCTGCCGCGCTTCCAAATCCTTAATCCGTTGCGCCCGCTTGCCCGCGCCCAACACCATGATCCGCCGCCGGAACGCCTGCCCACCGATCAGCGAGCCTAAGAAAATGCGCAATGTCATGAGCAGCAGGAACGCAATCCCCATCGCATAGGCCGAGTTGGACCGCCACAAGGTGCTGCCCGGCCATGCAAACGCGCACAGCGATAGGAAAATAATGCCAAGGCTAATCGAAACGAGCAACCGTGCGACGGCAAAGCGCAATGATTGCAACGCCTCCGCTCCGTAGACGCCAACGGCAATCGCAGCGACTTGCAAGGATGCGGCGAAGGTGAACAATTGTGGCAAACGACCGCCAATGACGCCCGGTGCCATACCAATTTGATGCGCACGCAGCAGCCAGCTGAGCTCCGCCGAAATCAACAACAAGATAAAGTCGATCAAGCCGAGGAACAGCACGGCATAAGGGACATAATGTTTGAACAACCTGATCACGAATCTGTGCGCCTTTTCCTGCCATCGGCGCGCGAATCCCTGCGATAAGGGTCCGCGCACATCTAGGTGACGCCGTTCTAACTCCGATAGGTAAAGTGTCGATTAATTTTACACCGCGTGTAAAGTGCGGCCAATTGCGCTTTATTTCGCCTTCAACAGGCGGAATTTGGTGACTCGGCATTCCGCACCACTGCGCGCGTGGAGGACTTCGCGTTCTTTACAGAATTTCCCGTCGCCTGGTTTTTCGATGTAGAATCCGGAATAAAACTCCCGTGCCTCGCACCCCTTATTCAAATAAGCGCGCACCAAATGGCCATCGACGGTGAGCAATTCCAGCGTTTGGTTGCCCGCCACCCGCACGCCCGCGATTTTTTTCATCGTAACGCAGCCGCCCATTTTTTCTTCTTTGAAATTTTGTTGGAAGTCGCGGCTCTTGCCCTTGGGTGGCGGCGCGGCGCGGGGGACGCGGATGATGACGGTTTGCTCCATACGGATCTGGTCGCTGTCCGGATGCTCCAAATCGGCGGTTACTGCCGAGTCCGCAGAAGGCGCGTCGGGATCGAGCGTGAACGCTCCCACACTTATAGAAGCGGCGACAAGGCCGCTTAATGCCAATGCGGCAAAGGATGAAACCGAAATGTGCAATCGACCCTCGCTGCCCCGTGCAGGGCGAAACCCTAAACTTGGGGCCTATATGCGTTTTCGCAATTGAACCCTTTATGAACTGCGCCCTATAAAGAGCGCTATGACAGACAAAACAATGCAAAATGTGGATGTGGCCGATGATGGGGCGTTTGTAGACGCCTTGCGCAGCGTAGTGGGCGATAAATATGTGAGCCAAGATGGCGATGAATTGTCCCCCTGGCTGACCGATTGGCGCGGACGTTATCATGGACGGGCGCTAGCGATGGTGTCGCCTGTCAATACACAGGAAGTCGCCGCCATTGTGCGCCTATGCGCGGCGGCCAAAGTTGCCATTGTGCCACAAGGCGGGAACAGCGGCATGGTCGGCGGGGCAACGCCCGACGAAAGTGGGCGAGCCATATTGCTCTCCCTGCGCCGGATGAACGCTATTCGCTCGATGGACACGACCGCTGGTTTGGTGGAGGCGGAGGCGGGTGTTATCCTGCAAAACCTGCACGAAGCGACCGAGGATCAGGGACAGCGGTTTCCGCTTTCCTTGGGCGGCAAGGGGTCGGCCACGGTCGGCGGGTTGATTTCCACCAACGCAGGCGGGACGCAAGTTTTGCGCCACGGCACCATGCGCGCCTTGGTCGCCGGCGTTGAGGCGGTGTTGCCCGATGGCACGATTTTCGATGGTCTCGCGGCCTTGAAGAAGGACAACCGTGGGCCGGATATGAAACATATGCTGATTGGTGCGGAGGGGACGTTGGGCATCGTGACGGCGGCGACATTGCACACCGTTCCCAAACTTATCGACCGAGCAGTAGCTTGGGTGGGATTGAAAAGCGCGGGGGACGCCTATCGCCTCCTCAAATTCATCGAGCCGGAGGGCGGCGCGCAGTTGGAGGGGTTTGAAATCCTGCCCGATGGCTGTTTGCAGGCCGTGTTGACACATATCGATGGCACCATCAACCCATTGGCGGAGAGCCACGCATGGCACGCGCTTATCGAATTTGTGCAGGACCGACCGGCACAGGAAGACCCCATAGACCTCGCCACGCGCCTGCTTTCGGACGCGATTGAGGCGGGATTGGCCGACGACGCGGTGCTCTCGACCAGCGAAAGCCAGGCCGAGGCCTTCTGGAAAATCCGCGAAACGATTAGCGAGGCGGAACGTGCCGCCGGGCCTGCTGTGCAACATGATATTTCCGTGCCGGTGGAGGATATGGCGGCGTTTCTGGAAACCGAAACGCCAATCATAGAGGCCCGCTGGCCCGGCACGCGGGTCGCGGCGTTCGGTCATTTGGGCGACGGCAATGTGCATTATCACGTCAAGGCCCCTGATGGCATGGCCGCCGATGCGTTCTATGCCGAAATGGGCAAGGATATCAGCGCTTATGTCTATGGCGCAGCGACCAAATGGCGCGGGTCGATTTCGGCGGAGCATGGGATTGGGCAGGACAAATTGGCCGCTCTGTCCCGTTTGGCCGACCCCGCGCGGATTGCTATGTTGCGTGCGGTCAAAAAAGCGTTCGATCCAGATGGAATTATGAATCCGGGCAAGTTGATACCTTAGCAATTAACCTTGCCACTGGCCTTGCGAATGCGTAAAGCCCGCCGCTAAATCAAACATGGGCGCGCGCCGCCCAAAGAGGAGAATCACTATGGCCAGCGCGCCGCAAGCCCTACCGATGTTTTACAAAGACCTTATTCCGCTGAACAGCAATGAGCACGCCAATTGGTCGACCAAGCCCTTGGGCAGTGCCGATTTCGTCAAGAATCAACACGCCATCCCCGTGACCAGCGACGAATTCGTGCAAGTGGCCCGCCACTTCCCGATCATTTTCTCCGCTGGTGATAAGCCCGTGCCATTGGCATTGATGGGCATGAACGAAGGTGTGAACATCTTTGTCGATGACCAAGGCAAATTCAACGCGCCGGTATATCTGCCCGCTTACATCCGCCGCTATCCCTTCATGCTGGCCCGTTTGTCGCCGGAAGCCGACGAATTGTCGCTTTGCTTTGACCCGACCTCGGGCGGCGTGGGCGAATTTGACGATGGCATGAAATTGTTCGACGGCGTTGAGCCCAGCCAAACGACCAAGGACATCCTTGGCTTCTGCGAACAATTCGAACAGGCCGGTGCCCGTACGCAGGCGTTCGTCGATGATCTCATCGCGCACGACCTGCTGATGGACGGCGAAGTCGCCATCAACCAACAGGGCAATGAAAACCCCTTCATCTATCGCGGTTTCAAGATGGTGAACGAGGAAAAGCTGCGTGAAATGCACGGCGATAAATTGCGAAAGATGAATCAGAACGGCATGTTGCCGCTGATTTACGCGCACCTTTTCTCCCTGCAATTGATGCGTGAAATTTTCGCGGGTCAAGCCGCTGCGGGTAAAGTGCCCGAGCTCGGTACCGTTGGCGCGCCGACCGCTTAATCGCCAGTCTACGTCATACAAAGGCCGTCCCGACCACCGTCGGGGCGGCCTTTTTCGTGGATACGACCCATTACATTTATCCGCTGGCCAAGACATTCGTTACGGTTCATAAACCATATTGATTTGGACTATCGGAGGCAGCGATGACGGAACGATATAGCAAGGGCGCGATTATACTGCATTGGCTGATCGCTATATGTATTATTACCGCCATCTTAATCGCGGAAGTAACAGAGGATTGGGAAGGCGCAGCACGCGGCACCGCCATGATGTTCCACAAGAGCTTTGGTATTTCCATCCTGTTCCTGTCCATAGTGCGCGTCATCTGGCGCTTAACGCACCGCCCGCCACCGATGGACCCGCATTTGAAGGTTTGGGAAAAGGGCATGGCCCATTTTGCGCACACCATTTTCTATGTCCTGATGATTGGCATGCCGATTAGCGGATGGATTATGTCCTCTGCTCCGGCTGAGCCCTATCCGCTGACCTTCTTTGGCCTGTTCGATATTCCGTATCTGCCGGTGCAGGGGAATAAAGCGGCGGGCGCGGCCGCACATGACGGGCATGAGTTGGCGGGCAAAGTGATGATTGCCGTCATCCTGCTCCACATTGCCGGGGCGTTGAAACATCAATTCTTTGACAAGCGACCCATATTGTCGCGAATGGGCATCGGCGGCTGAGCGAAAAACGCCCTGAAATTGTCGGCATATTTGACAATTACCGGGGCGTTAAACTCTGCTTAACCATCAAGGGCCTAGGGTTTCCTTGAAGCCTTGAAACTGGCACGGCCTGTGCATAGTATATATTCGACAAGGTTGGTCCCAAGTCAAAAGCAAGCGGATGACGACAACACATTCTGGTCCATGTGTTTGAAATCGTCCAACACCCATAGAACGGACCCGCGGCGCACACCCCTGCCGCCCCGTTCGACAAAAAGGCTCGAAAGGCACTGGCATACACCCATGCCGTCTTTCGGGCCCTTTTTGTATCTGCGGTTCGTACGCCACGCAGAAAACACTTGCATAGATAACGCCATTATCTAGGATACTCCAAACCCTATAGGAGAATCCCCCATGGCCCTGCCAGCAATGCTCGAAAACCGCCTGTCGATCCCCGTCATCGCATCGCCGCTTTTCATCATTAGTCAGATTGACCTGGTCCTCGCGCAATGCCGCGCGGGTGTGGTGGGCAGCTTCCCGTCGCTCAACGCACGACCATCGGGCGTGCTGGAGGAATGGTTGCAACGGCTCAACACCGAACTGACTGCCGACGATGCACCTTATGCCGTCAACCTCATCGTACACAAATCGAACCCACGACTGATGGAAGACCTAGCATTGTGCGTGAAATATAAAGTGCCGATGATTATTACGTCATTGGGCGCGCGGGAGGATGTGTTTGAGGCAATCCACTCCTACGGCGGCATCGTAATGCACGACATCATTGACAACCGCTTTGCCAAAAAAGCAATTGAGAAGGGCGCCGACGGCCTGATCGCTGTTGCGGCGGGTGCGGGCGGCCACGCGGGGACGCAAAGTCCCTTCGCGTTGATTCAGGAAATCCGCCAATGGTTCGATGGCCCGCTGGCGCTATCGGGCTCCATCGCGTCGGGGGCATCGGTCCTCGCGGCGCAGGCTATGGGTGCGGATTTGGGCTATATCGGCTCCGCCTTCATCGCCACGAAAGAAGCCGTTGCCGTCGATGCCTATAAGGAAATGATTACGACCAGCAGCGCGTCGGACATTGTGTACAGCAACCTGTTCACCGGCGTACACGGCAATTACCTAAAACCCTCCATCGCGGCGGCCGGTATGGACCCGGACAATTTGCCCGAAAGCGATCCCAGCAAAATGGACTTCGCCGCAAGTATGGACGGAACGAAGGCATGGAAGGACATTTGGGGTTGCGGTCAAGGCATTGGTGCCATTGACGAAGTACTAAGCGCGGGTGACCTTGTCGCCAAGTTTAAGGCGCAATATGACACCGCGCGCGCGCGGCTTTGCGTCTAAATAAAAACCCCTCCCCGTCATAGGATGGGGAGGGGTGTTTGATTATTGACCCGGCGGTGTTGGCGGGGGCGGATTTTCATACAGCGCACCGCCGCCGAATATCACCATCCCGCGATTGCCGTACAGTGCCTCCCACTCGGCCAGACGCCGTTGGTAATCCTCATAATCTTCCCAAAATTTGATGTAGATGGCATCAATTTCGTCCAGCGTCTGCTTGGCGAAAGGATACAGCTGATCCTCGGTCAACATCGTCGCCGCTGGCCCTTTTTCCAGCATCAGGGCGCAAAATTGCTGTGTCACCGGCGGCAGAGAGAAATAGTTATAAATATCGGTCGCCGCCGTATCGCGAATACGCGCCGCGCCGGTCGTGCCTGCGCCGGGATAGCGTGCGCGATATTCGGCATCCATCGCCAAATTCACCTTCGCCAATGGGATTTTCATCCGCGTTAGAAAGCTAGAATAATATTCATTCACGCTGGCATAGGTTGGTGGGACGCAGTTCAATGCGGCGACGTTGAACGCGCTGCGGAAGTGCCAGATGGTGGCGACTTCGCTGATATTGCTATTGGGGGTTAGGCGTTTGCCCGACACCTCATCGGCGGGCGGAATATACATATTCGCGACGGCGCCTAATGGCGGGATAGGGCGGACCGGCGGACCGGGGTCGGTGATGACGACAACGGGCTTCGGTGGCGGCGTTGGTTTGGCACAGGCGGCCAGAACCATCGTGCCAGTCATCATGGCCAGCCCCATGGGCTTTTTCCACCTGCGTGCTTTAGGCATGCGTCCCTTTGGCGAAGTCGTATCCAATGTCATCGATGCCACGCGGCAACTCTCCCTATCACTCAAATCATTTTTCAAATTAATGCGCACAGTATGAATAACGGCTGCACCAAGCTGAACCACCGACCCTAAAGCCACGATTCGGCGGCGTCAAAGGGCAATTTGGGTGAAGCGTTCGCCAACTGTGCCCAAATGAAAAACCCGCCGGAGTGGGGACTCCGGCGGGTCATATTTTTACCCAATTGCGAACGATTATTCGCGGCTGCCCAAGAAGCTGAGTAGGAATTGGAACATGTTGATGAAGTCGAGATACAGGGTCAATGCGCCCATGATCACGGCCTTACCCATGAATTCCGTCCCTTGCAGGTAGAAATATTGGCTTTTCAGCTTTTGCGTGTCGTAGGCAGTCAGGCCTGCGAAGATTAGAACACCGACGAAGCTGATGACCAGCGACAACGTGCCAGATTGCATAAACATGTTGGCGATCATTGCCACCAATAGGCCCACAACGCCCATCATCAGGAACGTGCCCATGCCGGACAGGTTCTTCTTCGTGGTGTAGCCATAGAGGCTAAGCGAGAGGAATGCGACCGACGTAGCAGCAAAGGTTACCGCAATCGAGCTTCCCGTGTAGACTAGGAAGATCATCGACATCGATAGACCCATCAAGACGGTGAACGCCCAATACAGCGCTTGCAACGTCGCCTGCGACATTTTGTGCATGCCAAAGCTCATTGCGAAAACAATCGCGAGCGGCGACAGGACCAGTAGCCAACGCAGCGGCGTGCTGAACAATTGCGCGGCCATGCCCGATTCGGCAAACAGCATCGCAACAATACCGGTCAGCAATACGCCGCTGGCCATATAATTGTAGATTTTGAGCAAATACGAACGCAGCCCTTCATCGCGGGCCGCGTCCATTTGCCCTGCGCCGGTGGCGTTGATGCCATCATAGCGGGTGTCGAAACGGTCGTTCATGGTACGGGTTGCTCCTTAATTAAAGCTCTCAATCGGCGGTTCGGCACTATGCCAGCCCCTTGCCTTACTTCGTAATATCGGAATTATTGCGCCAAGTTGCAAGCGAAACCGGACATGGGTGTTTGTAGCAAAATGTCGCAATTTGGAGTTGGCCGTGCCTTAACCCGTTATGAAGCCGTAACAATCGGCGTTAAACGCGCCCCGATTGCAAGGCTTCAAGCAGGCCGTCGGCGGCGCGTTCAATCTGTTTCCAGCAATCGTCAAAGCCGTTCAGGTTGCCATAATAGGGGTCGGCAACGCCGCCAATCCCCGCAAATTCGCCAAACAGCCGGAGTTTGTCCGCCGCATCCTCAGGCACAATTTGCTGCAAATGCAGGAGGTTGGAGCCATCCAATGCCAGGATAAGGTCAAATCGACGGAAATCCTCCGCCGCAATTTGGCGCGCACGTAAAGTAGCAATGTCCACGCCATATTTGCGGCACACCTGCACCGATCGTGGGTCCGGCGCCTCACCGCTGTGCCAGCCGCCGGTGCCCGCCGAATCAACGGTGATGGCCAAGCCCCGCGCCGCCGCCTTATGCCTCACCGCCCCCTCGGCCATTGGCGAACGGCAGATGTTGCCAAGACACACCATTAAAATTTTCTGCATTTTGCTCCCCCAAAACACGCCCCGAAGTTTAGGTCTTTCCTTCTTTCGCGCAATCTGTCAAACATGAATGAGCATTCACCTTTGCTGATGGCGCAATTGCGGTTCCATTCAAAGAGGCAGTATGATAGCGGCGCGTTATAGTTGGGTTTGAGTTTAGGGTGAATTTCATCCTACACCGATGCCCAATGTGGACGGTTTAGTCCCCATTTCGGGCCGGATGCAACGACAAAGAGGAGAGCGGGATATGGCAAGTGGCGCATTTGATTCGAAAAATGGGTCTGGCAAAACGCCGTCCAGCACACCCTCCAGCACCCCTTCCAGCACAGTGGTGCTTGGCATGTTGCTCCTCGTCTATATCTTTAATTTTCTCGACCGGCAAATCCTTGGCATCTTGTCGAAACCGATAAAGGCTGATCTGGGCCTGACCAATGCCGAATTTGGCATGATTGGCGGCCTTGCCTTCGCCATTTTATATTCCGTCATGGGCGTGCCTTTGGCGCTTTTGGCCGACAAAACCAGGCGCAGTTGGGTCATTGGCGGCGCGCTGACCGTGTGGAGCGGTTTTACCGCTTTATGCGGCACCGCCACCGGATTTTGGCAATTGTTCCTTTTCCGCCTTGGCGTCGGTGTGGGTGAAGCGGGTGGGGTCGCACCGTCTTATGCCCTGATTGCTGACTATTTCCCGCCGGAAAAACGCGCCAAAGCGATGGCGATTTATTCGTTGGGCATCCCCTTGGGCCTGGCGCTTGGCACACTGGCGGGGGCGTATATTGCGACCAAGATCGACTGGCGCGCGGCCTTTTTGGCGATGGGCGTGCTGGGCATCATCATCGCCCCGATTTTCCTATTGGTGGTAAAGGACAAGCCCCGCCCTGCCGTCACCGCAACTCAGGAACCGATGAGCGCCGTGTTCGGCATATTGGTGCGCAAACCAGCCTTTTGGCTGTTGGCCATAGGTGCGGGGATGAGCAGCCTGTGCGGCTATGGTCTGGCCTTGTGGTCGCCAGAAATCATTGCCAACAGCTATGGTTTTACGCTTATCGAAACCGGCCAATTCATGGGCAGCATCCTGCTCATTGGCGGCACCATGGGTGTGTTGGCGGGTGGTATTTTGGCCGACCGTTTGGGCGGTTGGGACAAGGGATGGTATGCCAAATTGCCGATGATCGCATGGGCGATTTCCGCGCCGATGTTCATGGTCGGCCTGTCCGCGCCGACGTGGTGGATGGGTTGGCTGTTGCTGCTTATCCCCAATGGCCTCAATATCCTATGGCTCGGCCCGATTAGCACATCGATACAGCATTTGGTTCCACGCCACATGCGCGCAACGGCATCGGCCAGTTTCCTGATGATCAACAACCTCATCGGCCTTGGCGCGGGGCCGTATCTGATTGGCGCGATGGCGGATTATTTTAAGGGCGAATATGGCGACGATTCGCTGCGCATTGCGGCGGTGATTTGCGTTAGCCTTTACCTCGTCGCCGCCCTACTCGCGGCGCTGGCAATTAAGCCATTGCGCCGCGCCTGGGTGGATGATGTGGCGGAACCGGTGGCTTAATTCTTAACCGACTCCCGCACCTCAAACACGCCACACCCGATGCGGTCGCCGCTGTTGCCTGCGGGGTCGGATTTCATGTCATCGGGGCCGGCGTGAATCATAAACGCCGCGCCATCGGCGTCCATCATCGCGCCTTCACCGTCACGCATAACGCCATGCGGCACGGTGAACGACAGCCCGCCGGTGCCGCCCTCGGCAATCACCAAGTTCGGCAAATCGCCCGCGTGCGCGCCGCCTTCCGATTCTAAGCCATGCGTTTTGGAGAACGGGTTCCAATGCCCCTCTGCGCTTTTGAAATCCGGACCTTCGCATTTGCCAACGGTGTGGATGTGGACGCCATAGGTGCCGGGTTTAAGCCCCTCGGCCATCACATTGACCATTAGGCCGTCGTTGCCGGCTGCGACCAAAACCTCGCCCAACGCTTTACCGTCCTTATCGCTGATCATTGCGCTGACCACTTCGCCAGCGGTTGCGCCTTTAGGTGCCATGGTTTCGGATTCGGTGGCCGGTTCCGACCCGCAAGCGGCGAGTGCGAGGAGGGATATAGCAGCGACAAGGGTAAAACGGGACAAAGGGATTCCTTCCTTCAAATAATAACGCGCAACGCATAAATCGCGCCCAGGTTGCATTAAGGCATAGTCACTTCATCCATCACCACGCGACCTGCGTCAAATAACGGTTGCCAGATGCGGCGGATGCGTTCGGCGCGTTCGCTATCAATGGCGATATTAAACGCGCTGTTGGCGATGACGTCGGCAATTTGCACCCCGGCCGACATATGCGAATCGGATAGGCGCGCGCTGCCCCATTGGCCTAGGCTGTCCGACACGCTGCGCCGGACGCGGCCCAAAATGGCGGGGTCGTAGCGGCCATCGTCAATCACCACCTCGGCACATCCGCCAGTGCGCGGCAGGACCGCGTCAATCGCGGCGTCGAGCAAATGGGCGTAAATGTCGAGGTCCAACGTGCGCGATTGGCTGGTCAGCAACCCAATGCCCGCCCGCCGGATAACCGCGATATGGGCAAAGCCGTGATGTTTCTCAAACAATTCGGCAATCAGGCCGCGTTCGATCAGATCAATCCGGCTGCCCTTCAACTCCCCGCGCAAGCCGGTGATTTGGCGGAACCGGTGGAGCAAGGCATGGGCATCGCCCTCATCCATATGCACCGCGGCAAAGGTCATCACGCCGGTGCCAATGCCGCCGCTTTCATCGCAATAAATCGGCATGAACGCCCCCTCTCATGCGCGCAATGTAGGGGGTTCGGCGCGGTGTGGGAAGTGTTGATTAATAGGCCCGGTTAGTATGGTTGGGCCATCAATTCGCGGATTTCGGCATCGGCCTCGGCGGCGCGGCGGCAATCATCCTCTTTGCCCTTTTTCGCGCATTTTTTTCCATAGTCGTCGCGGTCGCGCGATAGCTTACCGAGTTTTTCATCACGGTGGCGCAGCGCGCGGCCACGGTTTTCATCGGCCTCCGATTGGCTGGTAGTTAGCAAATCCGCGCCTTTACCGACGATCTTAATCGGTGCGGTCACCACATCGGCAACAACCGACGCGACGCATCCGCCGCTTAACAATGGCAAGCTGGCCATCGCCAATATGGTTACAATGCGCCGCCCAATCCGTTGCATAATCACAGTCCCTCAACCGCTCAATGCCCTTATCATAAAGCGCGGCGATGAACAAAATGTGACTCGCGTTGCGCGGTTTAGTGCCGCGTGCCGACCGGTGCGTCGTCGCTTAATATCGCGATCAACCGTTCAATTTGACGCCAGCGGCAAAAGGCGATGTGGTTGCCCAAATTGCGGCTTTCCCGCGCAAATGCGGCCGCGGCATCCACTGCTGCGTCGCCATGGGTATCGAGCAAGTGCTGCGCCTCCATCGCCGCCGTCCGGTCGAGGAACAAGGGCGTTTGGGGGTCGAAATTGTGGGAACGCATGAACAACCTTTCCATGGGAGCGCGTAACGCCCCTCGTGAGACGCCGTTTTACATGGTGGGCGTGAACATCCCTTTTGCCGAATTGGTTAACAATGCACAGGAGCGCCGTTACCACGGGTGAGTCTTGCAATTGCAACATATTGACATTAATGTAAGCAACCATGAAGTACAGCCATGCCATCACGGTTCAGCCCGACGACATCGATTTTATGGGTCATGTCAACAACGCCCATTATCTGAAATGGGTGCAGGATGCGGTGCTCACCCATTGGCAGAAAACTGCGCCGCCGGTGGCGGTTGCCGCACACCTTTGGGTCGCGTTGAAGCATGAGATTAGCTACCGCAAACCCGCGTTTCTGGACGATGCCGTCATTGCCGAATTGGTGCTGGATAAGGTCCACGGCACCCGTGCGTTCTACACAACCCTAATCAAACGCGGCGAGGATGTGTTGGCCGAGGTGCAATCCAGCTGGTGCTGCGTCGATGCGGTCACCCACCGTCCTGTCCGGATTGCCAAGGATATTGCCGAGTTTTTCGGAATTAAGTGACGGCGGTTATTTACACACCATTTCGCGATCGGGCGCAGGGGTAAACGCGCCAATGGCAATAGAGGTAATCGGATAGGGCCACATCTCAAACCCCGATATACCGGGCAACAAGGTGCACACGCTGACCGGCTGCCTATCGGTCGCGTCAATGGACTTCACCATAGCCGCCGTGTAATTATAGGCCTGCGGCCCCTTATTCAGTATTTGCAGCGTCGTGTTACCGCCCTTGCTTTCCATGGTCGCGCGGATTTCGCCATTCTTGGGCACGGTGCCGGCATCGACTAGGCGCACATCGGTCATCTTCCCAGCATCGACACGGAACAGCAAAGTTTGCCCCGGTGCCATCGCAAGGAATGTAAAGCGCGCCGGTTGTCCCTTATCATCCAGCCACATCGGCGGTTCGGCCTTGGCCAGCACCACTTCACCCGACCCATCGCGGGGCAAATCGGCGCTGGAATCGACGTATCGCACCTCCAACGGATAGCCATCGGCCGCATCGGGCACAGCATCCTGCGCGATGGCGGGCGTGGCGAGGGCCAACGCCAAAAGACCAATCATCCGCATCAAACCTCTCCCTCTCTATCGCATCAATCCGCCCAGCAATCCGCGCGCGAAACGGCCAAGGCCCGGGATGCCGATGGCTTTGCCCAGCGAATCACCCACGGTCCCGGCAATAGCGCCCGCCGCGCTTTTGGTGGGCGAGGCAGCGGAACGTCGGCCCGAAACCTTGGCGGCGATAAGGGTTCCCGCCGAAGCGGCGGCGGCACCCATGGCGGCCTTGCCTGCCTTCTCCCGCATAGTTTGCGTCTTGCGCGGTTCCTTGCGCACTTCCTCAACGCCTTTTTCTTCAACCTCGGCAGCAGTGGCAGCGGCATCGGCGGCCTTTTGTTGCAGCACTTCAAAAGCCGATTCGCGGTCCACGGTGGAATCATATTTGTCGCCAAAGGGGCTAATCGATTGGATAATCGCGCGTTCTTTCGGCTCCAACGGCCCCGCACGGCTGCGCGGCGGTTTGATGAGCGTGCGCTCGACGATGGAGGGCGCGCCATCGGCCATAAGGGTGGAGACCAGCGCTTCACCGACTTTCAATTCCGTAATCGCGGTTTCTACGTCCAGATTAGGGTTGATGCGGAACGTTTCCGACGCCGCCTTAATCGCTTTCTTATCGCGCGGGGTGAAGGCGCGCAGCGCGTGTTGCACGCGGTTGCCCAGCTGCCCCGCGACGTCTTCGGGAATATCAATCGGGTTTTGCGTGATGAAATAGACGCCGACGCCTTTGGACCGGATGAGCCGCACGACCTGCTCCACCTTGTCCATCAACGCCTTGGGCGCGTCCTCGAACAACAAATGCGCTTCATCAAAAAAGAACACGAGGTTCGGTTTTTCGGGGTCGCCCACTTCGGGCAACATCTCGAACAATTCGGACAGCATCCACAATAGGAACGTCGCGTAAAGCTTGGGCGAGGCCATGAGTTGATCGGCGGCGAGGATGTTGATCGTCCCACGCCCCTTGTCATCGACCTGAATAAAGTCGTTGATTTCGAGCGCCGGTTCGCCAAAAAACGCGTCGCCGCCCTGGGTTTCAAGGGTAAGCAATTGGCGTTGAATGGACCCTACGCTGGCCTTGGTCACATTGCCGTATTTGGACGACAATTCGCCTGCGTTCTCGGCGCACCACACCAACATTGCCTGCAAATCGGCCAGATTTAGGAGCAAAAGCCCTTCTTCATCGGCGACGCGGAACGCGATGTTGAGCACGCCCTCCTGCGTCTCATTCAGGTCCATCAGGCGGGATAGGAGCAGCGGTCCCATTTCGCTGACCGTGGTGCGGATGGGATGGCCGGATTTGCCGAACAGGTCCCAAAACACGACGGGATTGTCGCTATACGCATAGCCTTCATAGCCGATTTCGGCGGCGCGTTTGCTGAACGGTTCGTGCAACTTGCCCGTGGGTGAGCCCGCCATCGCCATGCCGGCCAAATCGCCCTTCACATCTGCCATAAACACGGGAACGCCAATGGCGGAGAAGCTTTCGGCGATGCCTTGCAAGGTGATGGTCTTACCCGTGCCGGTCGCGCCCGCAATCAGGCCGTGGCGGTTGGCGCGTTTCAGGTTCAGATATTGCGCTTCGCCATTCAGGGCTTGGCCCAAAAATATGCCGTTTTCATTTTCCATTGCCGTGCAAACCCCATTGCTTTGTGCCTAGTTGGCGCAAGCATAGCGAAGCCGTAACGCGGCGACAATGATTAAGGGCGTTGGGATTTAACATGGCATAACCCCTCCTCTTCAGAGGTGGGGCAGTGAGACTTAGGCGCTTGCGCCTTAGTCGCAGCGGGGTGGTGCAAACGCAACGTTGCTCACCACCCCAACCCCTCCTCTAAAGAGGAGGGGCGTATTTCATTTAGGCCAACTTGGCGGCGAATGACTTTTTCAGCTTCGCCAATTTGGGCGGGATGACGGCCATACAATAGGGGTTGCGGGTGCCCTGCGTCGTCCAATAATCCTGATGATAATCCTCGGCAGGATACCAGATAGTCGCATCCTCAATCGTCGTTACAATGGGCGCGGGCCAATCGGGCTGAGCACGGGCAATTGCCGCCGCCGCCGCATCGCGTTCGGCTTCGTCGCGCACGAAAATCGCGCTGCGGTATTGGGTGCCGATGTCATTGCCTTGACGGTTGAGTTCGGTCGGATTGTGCGTGGCGAAGAATATATCGGCGAGGTCGTCCCAACCAATCACGCCCTCATCAAAGGTGATGCGGATAGCCTCAGCATGGCCGGTCGTGCCGCTACACACCGATTTGTAATCGGGGTTTTCGGTGTGCCCACCGATATAGCCGCTTTCCACGGCAGTGACACCGGACAACTGCTTGAACACCGCCTCCGTGCACCAGAAACATCCCCCTGCAAAAATCACATCAGCCATTTTTAGTCACTCCAGAATATGGGACAATTTTGGGCCGCACGACTTGGCCGTCGACCAGCGCAGCGCGGCGGGCATCGGCGAGGACTTGCGCGCCTTTTTCTAACGGGCCAGCGACGATGAGATGGTCGCCGACGCGGCTAACCAACATCATGCGCACGGTTTCCAGCATGCCATTGGGGCCGACGACATGGATGAGGATTGCGGTGTCCTTGCTACCCTCCTTCAACCCCGGGCTGCTTGGCAGCGCAGCGGACAGCGGAATGGCAAGCTGCTTGCCGCCGCCATCGGGGATCGCGACCGAGACTTTGGCAATCGCGCCGGGCGCAAGCGTGGCTCCGGCAGGCAACATAAAATCAATGGCGAAGGCGGGCGGGGTGCTGCCCACTTGCGGTGTCACAGTGCCAACGCTGGCGTCGATGGGTGTGGTCGTTTCGCCCGATGGGATGATGCGCGCCGCCATGCCCTCCATCAGGCGCATGGCCAGCGGGTCCATGGTGAGTGCGCGAAGGCCGCCGTCGCTGGCGTCAATCAATGCCACTGCTTGGCCCGCCGATACCGCGCCGCCGGTGGTTACCATGATGGAGGCTATCGTG
>JBGSSR010000097.1:0-7610 GCA_041736905.1 Sphingomonadaceae bacterium
GGAGGCGCCGGCGCTGGGTAAACCAGTGTTGGTGATGCGCGAAACCACCGAACGTCCCGAGGGCGTGGCAGCCGGCACGGCGAAATTGGTCGGCACCGACAGCGCGCGGATTGTGGCCGAAGTCACCCGTTTGCTCGACGATCCTGCTGCGTATGAGGCAATGGCGAAGGCACACAATCCCTATGGCGATGGTAAAACATCGGCGCGGATTGCCGCGCTTGTTCAGGGGCTTAACCCCGCCGTGTAACCACCCGCGAAAGCGTAAAATCTGCACGTCGTTACCACTATCTTTACGCATTTCTGCCAACGCTAATCCTGATATTTTATAAGCAGGATTTGCCGGATGTTGAACGATAACAAACCCGATGTGTGCATGATGGGACTTGGCTATATCGGCCTGCCCACCGCAGCCGTGATTGCGCGATCCGGCTGCCGCGTGCTGGGCGTTGATGTGCAGCAATCGGTCGTTGATACGATCAACCAAGGACGCATCCATATTGAGGAAGTTGATCTCGACGGCCTTGTGCGCGGAGTGGTCGACCGTGGGCTGCTGCGCGCCGCGACGATGGCGGAGTCTTCGGATGTGTTCCTGATCGCCGTGCCGACGCCATTCGATGCCGAATTCCGACCCGATATTTCCTACGTGCTGGAGGCCGCGACCAGCATCGCCGCCGTCTTGCGCCCCGGCAATATCCTTATCCTTGAGAGCACATCGCCCGTCGGGACCACCGAACAAATGCGCGATTTGATTGCTGACCTCCGCCCCGATTTGAAAATTCCCGGGCGGACCAGCGACATTCCCGACATCGCAATTGCCTATTGCCCTGAACGGGTTTTGCCGGGCCGTGTGATTGAGGAATTGACCAATAATGATCGCTCCATCGGCGGCATCACGCCCCGTTGCGCACGCAAGGCAATGACGTTTTACAAGCGCTTTGTGAAGGGCGAGTGCATCACCACCGATGCGCGCTCGGCGGAAATGACAAAGTTGGTTGAGAACGCCTATCGCGACGTCAACATCGCCTTTGCCAATGAATTATCGATTATTTCGGACGCCATGGGGTTGAATGTGTGGGAGGTCATACGCCTCGCAAACCGGCATCCGCGCGTCAACATCCTGCAACCCGGCCCCGGCGTTGGCGGCCATTGCATCGCGGTTGACCCTTGGTTTATCGTGCATAGTGCTCCGGAGCAAAGCCCACTAATTCGGACCGCGCGCCAAGTTAACGATGGCAAAGTGGACCACGTTATTGCGCAAGCCAAGGCTATGATCGACGCCGCGCCATCATCGCACCGCATCGCGTGCATGGGCCTCGCGTTTAAGGCCAACATCGACGATTTCCGCGAAAGCCCCGCCGTGAAGGTCGCTGCCGCGCTTGCCGCCGAATATGGCGACCGGATGGCGATTGTGGAGCCTTATACCGGCACTTTGCCCCGCGCATTTGATGGCACGAATGTGTCCATTATCGACGTCGATGATGCTTTGGAAACCTGCGAGATTCTCATCCCGTTGGTTGATCATGACGTGTTTAAGGCAATTCCCTTGGCCGAACGCACGGGTAAAATCGTCTATGACACGCGCGGCATTTGGCCCGACCAACCCGATGCGGTCAGTGGCGAAAAACTGCTTCGATTGGCAAGTTAGGTTAGCAAGCCGCCAGTATCATTTGCGAATTGGCGTCAACCCCGCGCCGTGATACGGAGTGCCGATGGAAGCATTGAACCCTGCATATTTATCCGTGCTTGCCGCACAACTGGCGTCACTTAGCGCCTTTTTGGGCGGGTTTGCCGCGACGTATCTTGGCACTTTGATCATCTATCGGCCCAAGGGGCGAGCGGTTGTATTGACTGTTGGGTTTGCCGCGGTAGCCGCCGTCGCCTTTGTTGTCACGGTTGTGGCGGCCACAATGCTAACCGCTTTGCTCCATACGGCGGCGCCCATGGCCACACAGCGGACGTCCCCTGCGTTTCCGCAAATTGTCATGACCATTGGCTTCGCCTTTGGTACAACGGCATTACTGACCAGCCTTGGCATTAGCGGCTGGATAAAGTCACGGGGTACGGGTTGGATCACTACCATTACCGCCGCGATTGGGATGCTCATGATCCTCGCGATGACTGTCAAAGTCGGTTAATCAAACGTCGGCCCGCTTAATCGGCGGCAACATCCGTGCGGATCGGGCTAACGTTGGCAGGCGCGGTTTTCTGCTTCATTTGGCCGTCGATGACGCCACCAGATGCCACGGTAAGTTCCGCGTAACTGACATCACCGATTATGCGCGCAGTCGATTCTACGACCAAATGTTCGGCATTTATTGAACCCTCAATCGTGCCTGCTACCTTGGCGGTATCGGCGGTCACGGCGCCGCGTATTACGCTGGCGGCACCCTGCACCAAGGATGCGCAGGTCACGTCACCGTCAATCCGGCCATCAATATGAAGATCAACGCTGGCTTTCACGTTGCCGGTGATTTCCATGTCACCGCCAATTATAGAGAAGCTCGCTGCACTGCCACCAATGGCACGCCGGGGCTGTGCCACGGGTGTGAAGTCTTCATTTTCGGTTTTGCCTTTACGATTGAACACGCGGTTTTCTCCTTAAGAATTTTGCCGGATCGACAGCCTTACCATTGATGCGAACTTCGAAATGTAAGTGAGTACCGGTGGAGCGGCCCGTACTGCCCATACCGCCCAATTGTGCGCCACGACCAACGCGTTGTCCCTGCGACACTGCCAAACTGCTCATATGCGCATAGCGGGTCAACATGCCGTTGCCGTGTGTAACTTCGACACACCGACCATAGCCGCCGCGCCAGCCGGCAAAGGTGACGACGCCGTCTGCGGCCGCCAAAATGGGCGAACCATGCGCGCCTTTGAAATCAATGCCGCTGTGCATCGCGCCACCGCCGGTGAAGGGGTCACTGCGATAGCCAAATTGGCTAGAGGTGTCGGGGATAACCGATGGATTGCCCGAAGGAATGGAAACCAATGCGCTTTCCAACGCATTCATCCGGTTCAACGCGCTCGCCAAAGCCGTAAAGCGTGGGTCGCTAACTTGCTTTTTGTTGAAGAAGGGGATGAGTGGGCCGCCAGTTGCGTGGCTGTCGGCATTAACCAACTCAGAAGGTTGCAGACCAAAACTGCGAATCTGGCGTTCAGCCGAGGCGGCTCGTTCTTTCGCCAATTGGGTCATGCCAACGGCAAAGGCTAATTGCCGCCGTTCCAATTGCGCCAAATGCGCGGCTTCTGGTATGGCGGCACTCACTTTGTCAGCCGCGTCTGAATCAGCTTGCCCTTCCAAATTCTGCGGTAAGGGCTTTTCATCGCCGAAATGACTTTTCCAAAGGCTGTCCAGCACATCTTGCCGTTGTTCGACATCCTCCGCAACTTCATCAATCCGGTCGCGATAGGCCGCGACACGCTGTTCGGAAGTCGCAACCTTTTCCTCTTTGCGGACCAACATCATGCGCTCGACCGATAATGTGAACTGATTCGCAACCATGCCGATGGTGATCAACAGCCAGATGCCGATGACGGCCAGGACGCTGTAGGCTGCACGCCGTTGTAATTGCGCAGTGACCTTTAGAAACCGCACTTCTCCATGCGCACGCATGAAAAATTCGCGGTCCACAAACAAATTGTTGAAACGCCGCCATTTATCTTTGGCAGCAGATGATAAGCTCACGATTTTGCGACCCCGTGTTAATTCGACTTAGCCTCAAGCCAGCTTGGGAGTAAAACGCCACCGCCCCACTTTTGTAGGGTCTACATACATTCAAGCGGAGCCGATACCACCGCGCTGCGTAGATTCCGAATCGCAAAGAACAATAAGCTGCCCAAATGTTCGGATTCTGCGATGAGTTGCATTATAAGATGGAAATCCTCGCGCAAATTTTACGCAATGGATTGCGATTTTCCATGGAACGAATCGCGATTATGCCCGTGGAGCCTGTCTGCGATAACTCAATGCCTCGGCAATATGCAGGCGCGTTATGCCTTCGCTCCCTGCCAAATCCGCAATGGTGCGGGCAACCCGCAAAATGCGCGTATATCCGCGCGCGGACAACCGCAGGGCTTCGGCCGCTTTGGCTAACAATTGCCGTCCATCTTCATCGGGCGTAGCATATTGTTCTAACGTAGGGCCATTGAGTTCGGCATTGGTGCGCGCAGCCGTCCCCTCCAACCGGCGGGTTTGCAGATTGCGGGCGCGTGCAACGCGGGCGGCAACCTGTGCGCTACCCTCCGCCGGTGGCGGCAAAGTGAGGTCCGCGGCGCTAACCGCCTGCACCTCAATATGCAAGTCGATGCGGTCAAGCAACGGTCCGGACACTTTGCTTTGATAGTCGGCGGCGCAACGGGGTGCCCGCGAACATGCCTGCGCTGGATCGCCCAAATAACCGCAACGGCAGGGGTTCATCGCCGCCACCAACTGAACACGTGCGGGAAAGGTGACATGACCGTTGGCGCGTGACACCGTGACTTCGCCGGTTTCCAACGGTTGGCGCAAGGAATCGAGCACGGGTCGTTGGAACTCCGGCAATTCGTCGAGGAACAGCACACCCAAATGCGCCATGCTGACCTCCCCCGGTCGCACACGCAGGCCTCCGCCGACGAGCGCGGGCATCGATGCGCTATGGTGTGGTGCGCGGAACGGTCGGGTGCGGATCATCCGCCCGCCCTCCAATTTTCCAGCGACAGAGGCAACCATGGATGCCTCCAATGCTTCCGCCGGGGTTAAGTCGGGCAATATGCCGGGAAGGCACGAAGCTAGCAATGATTTGCCGGCCCCCGGTGGCCCGCAGAATAAAAGATTATGTCCGCCTGCCGCCGCGATTTCCAAAGCGCGTTTGGCGGTTTCCTGACCCTTCACTTGTTTCAAATCCGGCCCATGCGGTCGGTCCTCCACCGCGCCAGGTTGTGGCGGGGTAATAAGGGTTTGCCCCTTAAAATGGTTGAGCAAACTGACCAAATCCGGCGCGGCGAGCACCTGCACCTGTCCTGCCCATGCGGCTTCAGACCCCTGACTGGCGGGACATATAAGGCCCAATCCCATTTGGCTGGCATGTAATGCGGCAAGCAATACGCCGGGAGAAGGGGCCACCCGCCCGTCCAGCCCCAATTCGCCCACCACACAAAACTCGCTCAACTGCTCGGCATCCACCGCCCCCATCGCGGCCAGCAATGCCAGCGAAATAGGCAAATCAAAATGCGACCCTTCTTTGGGCAAATCCGCCGGTGATAAGTTTACGGTGATGCGTTTGGGCGGCAACGCCAACCCAATGGCAGCAAGCGCGGCGTGAACACGTTCCCGACTTTCCGCCACTGCCTTATCCGGCAAACCCACGATAAGAAATTTGGGCAAACCTGCGCTAACCTGACACTGTACCTCAACGGCGCGTGCCTCTAATCCCAAATAGGCAACGGTCGATACAATTGCGACCATGCGCCGCGCCCCTTTTTTTGCCAAGCCATGGCCGCGCAAAACAACGCTGCCCCCGCTTTGTTCTGACGCGGCATCGTGCGCATGTCGAGGAAAAATGATGTGGCGTGAGATTTTATCGTTAACGACGCACCAACCGAAGCATGGAACTTTTGGCCAAGTATCATTGCGTAAAACGGCGATATGAAGTCGCCATTCTTCCTCCTCTTTGTATGCGTAAGCGCCATCTTCGCCACTGTCCCCGCACTGGCGGACAATGCCTCTTTCATCGAAACCACGGTGACAGTAGAAGAAGAATGGTTGGATGAGGATGTTTCTCCCTTTTCCATCGACCTCGATTTACCTCGCCGCGAATTGGGTGCGGCGGTCGCCGATTTTGGCGTGTTTCGAGTGCTCAATCAAACAACGGTGGAGTTGACGGGCACAATTGGCAGCGAAACTCCGCGCGATTTTGCTACTATTTTGCGCGCGTTTCCTGGCATCACCATGTTGCAAATCACCGATTGCGCCGGGACCGATGATGATGAGGCCAACTTCACCCTCGCCCGCATGATCCGCGCGCGCGGCATGACGACCTATGTGCCGTCATACGGGTCTGCTCGGTCGGGCGGAGTCGAATTGTTCCTTGCCGGCGCCCGCCGCCGTGCTGATACAGGCGCATCTTTCGCGGTGCATAGCTGGCGCGATGAGGATGGATATGAGGCCGCAGATTTCGCTATGAGCGACCCCGTGCATCAGGATTACATCCGCTTTTACCGCGACATGGGCATGACCGATGCCAACGCCAAGGCCTTTTACCAGATGACCAACAGCGTCGGGTTTGACGACGTCCTATGGCTCACCAAGACTGATTTGGCCCGCTTTATCGCAGTTGAGTAATCACACCGCGACCGGCGCGCTGATATGGGCCTGGGGCGCGTAGTCCTCGACCACCAAATCTTCGATTTGGTAGCTGAATATATCGGTCGGTGTTCGGATGAGCCGCAATTTGGGTGCGCCCGAGGGCGTGCGGCTGAGTTGCGCCTCCACCAAGTCCGCATGGTTGAGATATAAATGCACGTCGCCACCTTGCCAAACCACATCGCCCGCTTGCAAGCCCGCCTGCGCCGCCAACATGCGGGTTAGCATCGACAGGCCAAAGATATTAAACGCAAAACCAAGGCCAAGGTCGCAACTGCGTTGGAACAGCAGCCCCGAGAGTTTATCATCGGCAACATGAAACTGATAGGTTTTATGGCACGGCGGCAAGGCCATAAGCGGCAATTCGGCGACGTTCCAACCTTCAATGATATGCCGCCGCGAGCCAGGATTGTCCCGCAAATCACGGACCAAATCGGCGACCTGATTTACGCCCTTCGCTCGCCGCCGGTAAAGTCCCTCGCCCGCCGGTTCATACACCGGCCAATCGACCCATTGTTTGCCATAAACAGGGCCGAGATCGCCCCATTGCGCCGCGAAATCCGCATCAGCAACAATGCGCGCTTCAAAATCGGAAAGCGCAATCGCCTCCCCCGTTTCGCGCACATAGCGCGCATGCGGCCAGTCGCTCCAGATCCGCACGCCTTGCAGTAATAAGGGCCGGATATTGGTTTCGCCAGATAAGAACCACAGCATCTCCCGCGCCGCCGCCTTCCAAAACACCCGTTTCGTGGTCAACAAGGGCACCGCGTCATCGGCAAGACTAAACCGCATTTGCGCGCCGAAAATGGAGCGAGTGCCTACGCCGGTGCGGTCCACACGTTCGTCGCCGCGGCTCCAGATATGGTGCATCAAGTCGAGATATTGCTGCTCATAATGCGGCATCATTGGCGGTCCTTTGGTTCGAATGGCCCTTGCTTAGCGCAAAATGAGCGCGGCCTGAATAGGGCAAGAATACCCTTGAAAGCCTATCCCCATATTTATATACCGCGTGCCTGTCCTGCGCGGCACATCCGCGAAAGATCGGTCGGGGAATAGCTCAGTCTGGTAGAGTACTGCGTTCGGGACGCAGGGGCCGGAGGTTCGAATCCTCTTTCCCCGACCATCATCGCGAAAATCGGACCATAGAAAAAGGGCGGCGCATCGCTGCACCGCCCCAATTCATTTAACCAAAAGCTCGATTTAGAACTTCGCCTTCACCTTCACGCCATAGAAGCGTGGGGTGCCGGGATAGACCGCATAGGCACCGACT
>JBGSSR010000114.1:0-1891 GCA_041736905.1 Sphingomonadaceae bacterium
GCTCAAACTGGAAACCTGCGCGGTTTTCGACCGTCCAGATAATCAGCGCCTCGATACGACCGATGACTGGCAATCGTAACTCCACTCGTTCGCCGCGTTCAAAACCTGGATTATCGTCAATCATGAAGCCATGCGCTGAAACATTGACGATGTGAACTGTCCGGTCGCCATGCAATTTGCTTTCGGTAATAACTTTGTGGTCAGCGCGATGTCGTGCTGCCCTGCGCAAATCCACGTCGTTATTTGGAGCGGCCTGCGCCATAGAGTGCGATCCCATATTTGTTGCTCAAGCAGACATTATGCAGTCAAGTTACAAATATTTGGTAAAATCATGTCTCCAAAATCTTTACCGCAAATGATGTCAGCTAAAACACAGTAATCCATGCTTTTTCTTGCCCGCTGAGATTTTGGCTGCACCGGATTGCGGGAAAATCACCGTGTTTTCGTCTAAAATCGCTTCATCATTCACTCGCGCGCCGCCGCCTTGGATCATTCGTCGCGCCTCTTTTTTGGACGCCACAAAGCCCAGCGAAACGAGCGCGTCGACCAACGATATCTCGCCGGTGACGTTGAAACTGGGAAGATCGCCACCTGCGGCACCTTCTACAAATGTCTTGCGCGCGGTATTTGCCGCCAGCGCCGCAGCATCAGCGCCGCGGCACATTTCGGTAGCCGCATTGGCCAGCGCAATTTTCGCTGCGTTGATTTCTGATCCTTCAAGCGCCTCTAGCCGGACAATCTCATCCATTGGCAGGTCGGTGAACAAGCGAAGGAATCGACCGACATCGCGGTCATCCGTGTTGCGCCAAAACTGCCAATAATCATACGCAGGCAACTGGTCTTCGTGCAGCCACACCGCTCCTGACATCGTTTTACCCATCTTACCGCCGTCGGCAGTGGTGATCAGCGGCGTGGTAACCCCGAACACTTCGGTACCATCCATTCGGCGCGCTAATTCGATGCCGTTGACGATATTGCCCCATTGGTCTGACCCGCCCATTTGCAACCGGCAGCCAACACGGCGCGACAACTCCATAAAGTCATAAGCCTGCAAAATCATATAGTTGAATTCAAGGAATGAGAGTGATTGTTCGCGGTCCAGCCGCAGTTTCACCGAATCGAAGCTCAGCATCCGGTTGATTGAGAAATGCTGGCCGACGTCCCGCAGGAACGGAATATACTCCAGCGCGTCGAGCCATTCTGCATTGTCGAGCATCACGGCATCGGTTGGTCCATCGCCGAACGTTAAAAACCGCTCGAATATCCGTTTGATCGAGGCAATGTTCTGGTCAATGACCTCGGCCGTCATCAGCTTGCGCGCTTCGTCCTTGAAGCTGGGATCGCCTATCTTGCCCGTACCGCCGCCCATCAGCACGATTGGTTTATGCCCTGCCTGCTGCAAACGGCGTAACAGCATGATTTGCACGAGGCTGCCCACATGAAGCGATGGCGCAGTCGGATCGAAGCCGATATAGCCCGGCACAATCTCTCTGCTTGCCAACGCATCGAGCGCGGTAGCATCGGTCATCTGGTGGATATAGCCACGCTCATCAAGCAGGCGTAAGAGATCGGATTTGTAAGCAGTCATAGTGCAGCGCGCCTAGCATGGAGTTTGACATTGGCCAACATTCCCATGAACGAAATCCGGCTAACCTGCCATCCGGCGACGAAGCCCGTAAAGGCCGCGCATGTTGATGTCGAGATCCGCACCGCCGTTTCAGGGCGTTTGTTTGCACGCTTCGTGATTGAATGTGACACCAGCCTGCTTATTCTTCCCGAACCGCATGAGCCTCTAAGGTCTGACCGATTATGGCAAACAACCTGTTTTGAATTGTTCGTCAAGCGCGCAGATGGAGAGCGCTATTTCGAGTATAATTTTTCGCCTTCAACC
>JBGSSR010000146.1:0-10422 GCA_041736905.1 Sphingomonadaceae bacterium
AATGACATCGCCCTTGGCAAAAGGCTTGCCCTCCTCCACTTGCCACGCGGCCAGCGTGCCTTCGGACATTTCGATGCCCCATTTGGGCATGGCAAAAGGTTTCAGGTCGCTCATCGGATCAACCCCATGCCAAGGTGCGGCGCACGGCGGCCTCAATGTCTTTGGGGCTGGGCACCCATGCGCGTTCAAGTTCGGGGGAAAATGGCACTGGCGTGTGCGGCGCGGTGACGCATTCGACGGGCGCAGTCAAACTGGTAAATGCCTTGCGCGCGGCCAAGGCGGCGATGTCATAGGCCATGGAGCAGCGCGGCGGGCTCTCGTCCACCACGATCAGGCGACCGGTTTGTTCGACACTGTCGAGGATGGCTTCCTCGTCCAGCGGGCTGGTCGTGCGCGGATCGATAATGTCACACCCAATGCCCTCGGCGGCGAGTGCATCGGCGGCCTTTTCGGCAAAGCTGACCATCCGGCCAAAGGCAACGATGGTGACATCTCCGCCCTCCCGCACCATGCGGGCATGGCCGAAGGGGATGCGATACAGGCCATCGGGCACTTCGCCCTTTTTCGTATACAGCGCCTTATGCTCAAAAAACATGACGGGGTCGTCACCGCAGAGTGCCTCATTGAGCAAACCCTTGGCATCGGCGGGCGTGGTGGGCAGCACGACTTTCAGGCCCGGTACAGCGGTCAGCAAATTATAAAACGCCTGACTATGCTGCGCCGCCGCGTTCATGCCTGCACCATAGATCAGGCGCACGACGACGGGACACCGCGTCTTGCCGCCGAACATATAGCGGAATTTGGCGATTTGGTTGATAAGCTGATCGCCGCACACGCCGATGAAATCCGCGAACATCAATTCTGCGACAGGCCGCATTCCGGCCAGCGCCGCGCCCGCCGCCGCGCCGACAATCGCGCTTTCCGAAATGGGTGTGTCGATCAGGCGGTCGGGGCCAAATTGGCTGAACAGGCCGGTGCTGGTCCCCCAAATGCCGCCAATCGCCTCCTGCCCGCCCGCTGTCCCTGCGCCACCGACAATGTCCTCGCCCAACATGATGATGCTGGAATCGCGCGCCATCGCCTCGGCCAGAGTGTGGTTTATCGTGTCGCGGATGTTCATTACGGTCATGTCGATTGTCCTTAATAGTCCGCGTAGACGTCTTCGGCGATGTCCGCCGGATCACATTTGGGCGCCGCGCGCGCTGCATCGACCGCCGCGTTAATGAGCGCGGTGACTTCGGCGTCCACAACGTCGAGTTCAGCAATGGTCAGGTGCTGGGCGGTTTCCGGTGACTGACGGAAAATGGTCAGCGCATCGCGTGTTTCACGAATACGGTCCAACTCACCCTTACCGCGATAGCGTTGCGGGTCGCCCTCAAAATGGCCATAGAACCGTTCAGTATCCAGTTCGATTGCGGCTGGCAAATTGGTGGATCGCACATAGTCCAGCAACTCACCCATCGCGGCGTAGGTCGCGTAAAAATCACAACCGTCGGCGCGCCACACTTTCATGCCAAAGGCCTCGGCGCGGCTGGCAATGTCACGGTTGGTGCCAACGGCATATTCAAAGCCGGTGTGTTCGGAATAATGGTTGTTTTCAAACACGAAAATCGCGGGCACTTTGATGACGACCGCCATGTTCATTGCCTCAAAGGTCGTGCCCTGATTACACGCGCCGTCGCCGGAGAAGGCAATGGCGACTTTGCCCTGTCCGCCCGCCTTGGCAGCAATCGCCGCGCCTACCGCTTGCGGTGCACCCGCGCCAACGATGCCATTCGCGCCCAGCATCCCGATGGTGGCATCGGCAATATGCATGGAGCCGCCGCGCCCCTTACACAGGCCATCGCGCCGCCCGTAAATCTCCGCCATCATGCCAATCACATCGCACCCTTTGGCAATGCAATGGCCATGGCCGCGGTGGGTGGAGACGATCATGTCGGCATCGTCCAAATGCGCGCACACGCCCACCGCCGCCGCCTCTTGCCCACAATAAAGGTGGGTGAAGCCGGGGATTTCACCTTTCGCGATTTCCTCATGCAGGCGCTCTTCGAATTGTCGGATTGTCGCCATGCGGCGATACACGCCCAGCAACCAGTCGCGGTCAAACGCCATCAAAATTCCCCTTCGCCCGGCCCGTTATGGCCGTAAAGATAATCGCTCAAAGTCTTGTGAAAGTGGCGAATGCGCACCTCTTGTTCGCCAATCCAAAGCCCCTCAAACGCATCGCTGTTCATCCCCGCCTGCACATGCGGCAGGTTGAAGGCGTCTTGGTCGAGCACTTGGCCAATGGATTTGTCGCCATGGCGGAAAACTTGATGGCGCGGGCGTTCCGGCCATTTCTCGCCCTCTGGCACCAATTCCAGCATCCAAATGTCGTAGAGCATCTTGTTCGGATCGGTCGGATGCGGACGCTGCCGGAACATCATCACATCATCGGCGTGGACGTTGAGCGACACGTTGGGAAAGATCGTATAATGATAATCATCGGTCAGTTGATCGTCATTGAGGTCGGAATAATCCTTCCCTTGGCTTGGGCCGTTCTCGCGTTTGAATGTCTGCACCGCGCGGCGGATGCCGGAAATCGGGCCTTCATACTCCGCCGGGTCCATCCCCGCTTGCAGCATGATCGCGGCAATCAGCGGCGGGATGGTGGAGGGCATCAACACCCTAGGACTAACCGCGGCGAACGGGATAAGGTATCGGTTATGCTTGTCATAGCAATCATATTGGACGTTCACATCGTCCAGATACCATTTCAGTTGCGGGTGGATGCCCTGCACATGATAGGTTTCGCTGAACGCATCGACGCTGGCCTTCCAATTGCAATCCCACTCCACGGTGATGTCGCGGCTCCACGCCATGCGTTCCATGTGATAGGGGTCAAGGTGCTGCGGGATGATGCCAAGATAATCGGCCAAAGGTTCGACATCAGCGTTTAGCGAGAACCAGACGAAGCTGCCCCATTCATCGACCTTTATCGATCGGACACGGCCGCATGGCGGCGGCCCCTGCGGGAAGGTTTCGCGGTCGGGGATGTGGAGCAATTTGCCGGTCAGCGAATAGGCCCAATGGTGATATTGGCACCGGAACACGCCCGCCTCCTCAACGGAACCAAGCCCTTCTTCCGCCACCAACCGATTGCCGCGATGCAGGCAGAGGTTATAAAATCCGGCGACCGAGCCATCCTTTTGCCGGACCAGCAGCACTGATTCCTTACCGATGTTGGTGCAGATATAATCGCCCGCATTGGGAATGTCGCACGATCTACCGCCAAGCAGCCAGACCTTCGTCCACAGCCGGTCCCACTCCAACTTCATAAAATCGGGGGACGTATAACGCTCCGCCGGGATCAGCGCAGTGCCGAGTTCAGGGTCGGGGGCTTTGACCACCGGCGTGCCGCGCGTGACCGTATCGGGGTCCACGCGTTCGATAGTCTGATGCCGTTTGACGTCCATGATTGCTGCTCCGCCGCCCGCGCTTTAGAAATGCGTGCTGTTGGTAAAGCCGCCGTCGACGACCAGATGTGAGCCATTGCACCAACTCGCCGCCGGACTGGCGAGGAAACCGACGGCGCGCGCGATTTCCTCGGGCTTGCCAAATCGGCCCATCGGATGTTGGCGAATGAGCGAGTTATAATATTTCTCCATTGCGCCTTTCAGCATTTCCCAATTGCCACCCTCAAATTCCACGGGGCCGGGCGAGACGACATTGACACGGATGCCATCCTTGCCATGCGCCAGCGCCAGTTGCTTGCCATAAGTAATCAGCGCAGCCTTCATCGCGTTATACGCCTGCGGCCCGCCCATCGCCTCACGAACGGAGGTGGTGCCGATGAACACGATGGAGCCGCTTTTGCGCTCCGCCATGCCTTCAACCACCGCCTCAATGGCGCGCACGGGGCCCATGACGTCAACCGCAAAAGCGCGGTCCCAATATTTGAGGCTGCCGATGCCGCCGCCCGCAGAGGTAATCGGGACCAATATATCGCACCCGCCAATCGCTTCATCCGTTGCCTTCATCCATTCGGAAAACGCGGGCCCATCGGACACATCCGCGCCGGAGCCGATGATGTTGGTGCCATATTTGCGCAAATTGGCGACCGCATCCTTCACCGAGTCATCATTGCGCGCGGTGATGGCGACATCGCATCCTTCACGCGCGAACATCTCCGCAATGGCGTAGCCGATCCCGCGTGCGCCGCCGACGACAATGGCCTTTTTGCCTTTAAGCCCCAAATCCATGACTAACCCTTCCACATTTGTTTGAGTTCGGCGGTGTTGGGCAACCGCCCAAGCTGCGCGCCGCCGGAAACTTGAATTATCTCACCCGTGACGAAGCAGTCATCGGCGCAAAGCCAGACAACTGCCGACGCGACTTCTTCCGGCGTGACCGAGCGTTTGCCAATCGGCACATGACCCAGATACATCGCCGCCGCCGCCGGATTGTCAAAAATCGCCTGCGTCATCGGCGTTTTGGAGAAGCCCGGCGCGACGGCGTTGACACGGATGCCGCGATCGCCCAACTCCACCGCCGCGACGCGAACCAATTGGTCGCCCGCCGCCTTCGCGCAGCTGTATGCCGTCATGCCCGCCCCCGCCAAAGCCGAGGTGACCGAGGAAAATAGCACCACCGCGCCGCCGTTCGGCATCGCCGGAATGGCATGTTTCAGCAGCAGGGCGTTGGCGGTAAAGTGGACCGCCATCTGCTCCTCTAATTGGCTACGCTGCATTGTGCGCAACCCGCCGGAGCAGGTCGTGCCCGCCGCGTTGACGAGAATGTCGAGGGGACCGGCACTTTCGATAGCCGCCTGCAACGACGCCTCATTGGTCACATCGCACGACAATGCCGCGCCACCAATGTGCTCCGCCAGTTCAGTCACCGCGTCCAATCGGCGGGCGGCAACGGTGACATGGCACCCCTGCCCCGCCAGCCGAATGGCCACCGCCTCACCCAATCCACCCTTGCTGGAGGCACCGATGACCAGCGCTTTTTTGTTCGTGAAATCCATGAATCGACCTTAAAACGAAAACCCCGCCTAGGGCAAACAAAAAAGCAGTCGTGATTGTTTTATGCGATGCAATCTTATGGCCGAATGCCAAGGCCGTTGTCGACCATATATTCGCCGCCGGTCAGGAACCGCGCCTCATCGCTGCACAGATAGACGATAAGGTTCGCCACATCGCTGGGGGCGCCCGTTGATCCGGCGGGCAGGACGCCGGTGGGAATGTCATTTTCCTGCCCCGCGCGCCCCTCTGCGCTTTGGATCATGGGGGTTTCGATGGATGACGGGTGCAGCGTGTTGCACCGCACCTTATACCCCTTATCCTGACAGTGGACTGCGATTGATTTCGACATCGACCGCACCGCGCCCTTGGCTGCGGAATAGGCAAAAAACGGAGGATAGCCGAAATGACTGGCCGTCGAACACATGTTGATAATCGATCCGTTATCGGACTTTGTAAGCAACGGCAGTCCGTATTTGCACCCCAAAAACACGCCCTTACACATCACATTCATGGCCAGATCGAATTGCTCGGCGCTGGTGTCTTCGGGGTCGGCGATGATGACGATACCGGCGTTATTGACGAGGATATCCAGCCGCCCGTGGTCGGCGGCAATGCGCGCATAGACCGCCTGCCACGCGGCATCATCCGCGACGTCATGCTGCATTGCAACAGCGGATCGGCCGATAGACTCAGCCACCGCCTGCGCCGCGGCCATATTAATGTCGCTGACATAAACATGCGCGCCCTCTGCCGCTAATTGCAGACAGTCTTGCTTACCAAGGCCGGAGCCACCGCCGGTGACCAACGCAATTTTTCCTTCTAACCTGCCCATAACGCTCTCCTCTATCTTGTGTTTGACGTATTGATGGTCTTCAATATATGGGTCGAAAGATTCACCGTTGCTTTTATTATGAAGGCGTAACCCCATGGCACGACGCGCGACACTGTCCCAAGATCCAGCGATGCTGACCAGCGCGCGCCCCTTGATTGAACCAACGGCGCAGGCGCTCAAAAGTGCCAAGACGCGCTCGCGTTTGATTGAGGCGACGATCCGGTGCCTGGTCAAACATGGCTATTCCAACACCACGACGCCCAAAGTCGCGGAAGAAGCCGGCCTGTCGCGCGGCGCAATGTTGCACCATTTTGAAAATGGACGGCAACTGATGCAGGCGACTTTGATTGAGTTGCACCACAAACGATTGCGCGCTTTCCGTCGGTCGGTGGACACCATCGACCATGATGCGCGCACCTTGCTGCGGTCCTATTGGGGGCAATTGTTGCGCCCCAATTTCATTGCGTTTCAAGAATTGGCCAATGCCTCGCGCACAGACAAGCAATTGGCGGAGACGTTGGAACCCGTCCGGTTGGAATTTCAACAACGCTGGCACGAAACCGCATTTGACCTTTTCCCCGAATGGCGCGACGATGAGCGGGCGTTCAAAATCGCGCTTGGCATCACGCAAAACACCTTGGAAGGGATGGCGATCAACCGCGTGACACAAGGAATTGATGAGGAAACCATCGCGCTGGTCCTTGACCATTTGGAGAAGGTCATCTTGGAACTTCGTCCCGCCGCCAAGGGATAGCGCCGCCTTCATCGCGCCATCCCCCACCGGAATCCGCGCCGCAAAAGCTCATAAAATACCGGATAATTCCACGCGCACCGTTCGGGATGCGGATAGAATGGCGCAAGCGGGGCAAGGTCATAATGACCGCGGCAATGGCCAAGCGTTAAGTACATTACCGCGCCTTTGCCGACTGTGCGTTCATAAAGCACGGGCACTTGATCCTCCGCCCACTCCCGAGGCCCGAATTCTGGGCAGGTGCCGTTGAATTGGGTGTGCATTAACACGTCAATGTCTGCCGTACGGTCAGTCAGATATAACTCATCTACCACATGAAAATCCCGCAATCCCGAGGTCATGTCATGGTCAGGGCGGGTGACATGGACTTTGAATTTATCAATCGGCGGATGGCCCGCAAAGCGCGTTCCGAGCAGGGCCATGAACTCCGGCGCTGTATCCGGCGTCTCCACTGTGCCATCCTCGGCAAAATGCAGCAGTGAATTGGTGCCGTGCAGCGCGAGCCAGCGCCCACCAGCGTGCAACCAATCCGATAAAATTGCTGTTTGCTCCGCCGTAGGCACCAAATCGCAAGTGTAAGTGATCAGCAAATCAGCGGGCGTTAACGCGCCTACCCGCCCGTAATCGCACGCTACGCTGGTGCGCAATTCGGGCCGTTCGGCCAGCAGCTTCAGCAATTCCAGACGGGCGAAATCAATATCGTGATATTTGCCCGCGGCCACCAAATGCACGCCCATGCCATCCGCTCCCATATTGCCCTTTTGCGTGTCAAAGGACTTGCCGCGCCCAATTTATCGGGGCAGTATAGAAAAACAAGCATGAATGTTTTTTGAGAGGAATAAAATGCCAATTGCCGGCGCCGGACAAGGGCCACTCAGGGGCTATCGCGTGCTGGATTTGACCAGCGTGCTCATGGGCCCTTATACGACGCAAATTTTCGCCGATCTGGGCGCGGATGTTATTAAGATTGAGGCCCCATCGGGCGACACCACCCGCGCGCTACCCCCCGGGCCAAGTGACACACGCGGCGCGATGTTCATGAACGTCAATCGCGGCAAGCGCAGCCTTGTGCTCGATTTGAAACATGAAGCGGCGCGGCAGGTGTTGCTCAAACTGGCGGCGACATCCGATGTATTTATCCATTCGATGCGCGCCAAAGCGATGGAACGATTGGGCCTGTCTTACCCCGATTTGCAGGCCGCTAATCCAGCGATTATCTACGCCAATCTCTACGGGTTCTCACGCGAAGGGCCTTACGCCGATTATCCTGCTTATGATGACATTGTGCAGGCAGCATCGGGCATCGTCGCATTGCAAGCCGCTCTGTCAGGTGGGGAACCAACCTATTTGGCGACTGTGGTGGCGGATAAAGTTGCGGGGCTGACTGCGACTTATGCGGTCATGGCTGCCCTGCTGGAACGCGAACGCAGTGGGCGGGGACAAGAGGTCGAGGTGCCGATGTTCGAAACCCTCGCCTCGTTTACGATGGTGGAGCATTTGTGCGGCGCTTTGTTCGATCCGCCGCTTGGCCCAACCGGATACGCGCGGGCCTTGTCGCCCGAACGACGGCCCTACCGCACGAAGGACGGCTATATCGCGGTGATGATTTACAACGACCGGCATTGGCGCAATTTCTTTGACGCCATAGGCAATCCCGACTGGTCGCGCGACCCGATGTTCGCCAGCCTGCGGTCCCGGACGGAGAATATCAGCACGGTTCTGGGCCATGTGTCGGCGACTTTGCAAACGCGGACGACCGAGGAATGGATGGCGCTCATGACCAAGGCGGAATGTCCTGCGATGCCCATACGGTCGATTGATGACCTCATCGACGACCCGCATTTGGACGCTGTTGGCTTTTGGCAGCGGCGCGACACGCCCGACGGAACGGTGCGGATGCCCGGCATCCCGACGCGCTTCTCGGAGACCCCTGGCGCAGTGGGCAGGCCGGGGCCGGAATTGGGCGAGGATAGCATATCGGTGTTGAGCGAAGCGGGCTTTGCCGACGACGCCATTACCGAATTGTTGGCTTCCGGCGCGGTGAGGGATCAGGTGGGATGAAACACAATCAACGGCCCGTCTGCCTCTTCAACAATGCGCGCCTGTACCGCCATGCCGATGCGTACATCGTCGGCTGCCACGCCATCCACACGCGCCATCATGCGCGGCCCCTCGGCCAGATCGACCAGCACGACATTGCGCGGGCTTTCGGGCGGGCGAACGGAAATCACGGTCACCGCGTAAACAACCCCAGCGCCCGATGCCTCCATCCATTCCAACGGCGCACCATCGGCATCACACAGGCGAGGCGGAAAATACGCCTCCCCCGTTTGCGGGTTATGCTGAATCAAAAAGCGTCCTTGCGCCAGCGCCTCGCGCCAATGCGCTTCTGGTGGGGTGATGGTCGTGGTCATAGGGCAAGGCTAAGCCGCGCCTTCGTTGTCGTCAATCGGGGAGTGCATTATGGCTGATGCCTTCCCACGCGGCAAAACCGCCATCGTCGGACAAAGCACTTTCGGCATTGGCGAGGCGCCCGGGTTCACCTCGCTGGAACTCGCGGCGCAGGCGGGGTTGATGGCGATTGCGGATGCGGGGCTGACCCTGCCCGAAATCGACGGCCTGTTCATTTGTTTGCCCGATGATTTATTCGCCAGCATGTCGCTCGCCGAATATTACGGCCTGCACCCGCGCTTTACGGACAATAACCGCACCGGCGGGTCCTCCTTCGCCAGCCATTTGGTCACCGCCGCGTTGATGATTGAGTCCGGGTATATCAATCATGCACTGATTGCCTATGGCTCCAATCAACGCACGGCGGGCGGGAAATTGGCTACGCCAGCGCGCAGTTCGGTTTGGGAGGCGCCGTATAAACCGCTCTACCCGTTGTCGAGTTACGCCCTCGCCGCGTCGCGTCATGCCCATCAATATGGCACCACCCGCGCCGATATGGCCGCCGTCGCCGTTGCCGCGCGGCAATGGGCCAATGGCAATGCGGAGGCTTTTGCCAAGGGGCCATTGACCATCGACGATTGCTTGTCATCCCGCATGATTAGCAGCCCGATCAGCAAGGCCGATTGCTGTCTCGTCACCGATGGCGCGGCGGCGATTGTGCTGTCGGCGACGGACCGCGCGCGGCGTGACACAGCCGTCCCCCTGCTCGGCTCGGCAGCGGCGACGTGGCATAATCGGATTAGCGCTATGCCCGACCTCACTGTCACCGCCGCCGCAGAATCCGGCCCACGCGCGATGGCGATGGCTGGAGTGACGCCCAAGGACGTGGATGTGGTGCAACTCTACGACGCCTTCACCATCAACACGATCCTGTTCTTGGAAGACCTGGGTTTCTGCCCCAAGGGCGAAGGCGGGCGGTTCGTAAGCAGCGGCGCGATTGCGCCCGGCGGTTCCCTGCCCGTCAACACCAATGGCGGCGGCCTGAGCTGCTGCCACCCTGGCATGTATGGCCTGTTCGCGATTGTGGAGGCCGCCCGCCAAGTGCGCGGTATCGCGGCCAATCCGATTGCCAATACGCACATCGCGCTTGCCCACACCAATGGCGGCACCCTGTCCAGCCAAGCGACGGTGATTTTGGGCAGCATGGATACGTTATAACGCCAGCAGAAAGGAACCAATTATGCCCCGCGTCCACATCCCCGATGAGCATGCCCATGACCCACTCTCTTACGTTTGGGCGCATTATACGCCTGAAATCGGTACGGCGGCGGCGGCCTATTCCTTGGCGGTGTATGAGCATTCGACGCTGTCGATGCGCGAGATGGAGGCGGCGCGGATGCGCACGGCGCATATCAACGGGTGCAACCTGTGCCGCGACATGC
>JBGSSR010000199.1:0-2838 GCA_041736905.1 Sphingomonadaceae bacterium
GACATGGGCGGGCCCGACACAGCGGCGGTCGGCTGGGCCGCAGGGGTGGAGCGGTTGGCTATGTTGGTGGGGGATACAGTGCCAGAGCAGCGGCTTGACGTTGCCGTTGTGCCCATGGATGCCAGTGCCATCAACCGTGCGCAAGTGGTCGCACGGGCTTTGCGTGGCCAATGGAACAGTGTCGAAATCTTTGCGACCGGCAAGGTGAAGAAGCGGTTGAGCCGCGCCAATGATGCCGGTGCCTTGCTGGCAGTCATCATCGGCGAAGATGAATTGGCGGCGGGTGACCTGACAGTCAAAGATATGCACAGCGGCGAGCAGCAGCGGCTGTCACTCGACGATCTGCCCGACACCGTCGCGCAGGCGCAAAATGCACAATGGCTTCGCGACAATGAAGATAGCCTCGCCGATTTGCCGGATGGGTTAGAAAACGAAGGCTCATGACCAAAATCTCAAAACCCCGTCACCCTGAACTTGTTTCAGGGTCCATCCATCGCCCATGCCCATCGCCCGCTGGGCAAACCTCCGGCTGGATGCTGAACCAAGTTCAGCATGACGGGGCGCACGCATCATGACCCAAATTTCCGACGACCGTATCCGGCAAATCCTGTCCCGTTTCTCCGAAATGGAGGCGCGGATGGCGTCTGGCACCTTGGAGGGCGACGCGTTTGTGAAGCTGTCCCGTGAATATTCCGAACTCGAATCCGTGGCAAAGGCGGCGCGCGAAGTCGCCGACCTGCGCGCCGAACTCGTGGGCCTTGCCGACATGGCCAGCGACCCCGAGATGAAGGCCATGGCGGAGGAAGAACGCGCCGCGATCAACGAACGCCTGCCCGATGCCGACCATCAACTCGCCAGCGCACTGCTGCCGAAGGACGCCGCCGACGAACGCTCCGCCATGCTGGAAATCCGTGCGGGAACGGGCGGCGATGAGGCGGCTCTCTTCGCGGGCGACCTGTTCCGCATGTATACCAAATATGCGGAAAATCGCGGCTGGAAAGTCGAACCGATAAGCGAGTCGGCTTCGGAACAAGGCGGCTATAAAGAGGTCGTGGCCTCCGTCACGGGCGCGGGCGTGTTCGCGGCGTTCAAATTCGAAAGCGGCGTGCACCGCGTGCAGCGGGTTCCCGTCACTGAATCCGGCGGGCGCATCCACACCAGCGCGGCGACCGTCGCTGTATTGCCCCAGGCCGAGGATGTGGACGTTCACATCAACGAAAACGACCTGAAAATCGACGTTTATCGCGCGTCCGGCGCGGGTGGGCAGCACGTGAATACGACCGATTCCGCCGTGCGCATCACGCACCTTCCCACTGGCGTCGTCGTGACGTGTCAGGACGGCCGCAGCCAGCATAAGAACAAGGAAAAGGCGATGCAGGTCCTGCGCGCGCGGCTGTATGAGGCGGAGCGCGAACGGATTGCATCGACCGAGGCGAGTGCGCGTAAGAACCAAGTCGGTTCGGGCGACCGCAGCGAACGCATCCGCACCTACAACTTCCCGCAAGGGCGCGTGACCGACCACCGGATCAATGTGACGCTGCACAAATTGCCGGAGATATTGGAGGGCGATTTGGGCGACCTTATCGGCGCGTTGATTTCGGAGGATCAGGCGCAGCGATTAGCCGGATTGGAGGGGTGAGTCAGCCACTCGCCGCCGCGCTGACCGATGCCGCCGCGCGGTTGGGGGCGGTGAGTAATACGCCAAGGTTGGATGCCGAACTCATCGCTGCTCACGCGCTTGGCATAACGCGCAGCGCGATGTTGCTGAACCTGCGTAACCTATCCGAACCCGCCACCTTTGCCGCGCTTATCGACCGGCGCGCAACCGGCGAACCCGTCGCTTATATCACCGGAGAGGCGGAGTTTTGGTCGCTGCCGCTCCGCGTCACCCCCGACACGCTAATCCCGCGCGGGGATAGCGAGACGTTGATTGAAGAAGCCGAACGCCTGCTCGCGGGCCGCCCGCCGATGCGTATCCTTGACCTCGGCACGGGCAGCGGCGCGTTGTTGCTTGCCGCGCTGACCGTGTTTCCGCGTGCTTACGGCCTTGGCGTCGATGCCAGTTTGGAGGCCGCGAAAATCGCATCACACAATGCTGGAAAACTCGGCCTTGGCGGGCGGACGGAGATTCGGCTGCTCGATTGGTATGCCGATCATTGGGTCAATATGTTGGCGCCGCCATTTGACCTTATCCTATGCAACCCGCCCTATGTGGCGGAAGGCAGCGCCGACCTCGCTGCCGACGTGCGGGCGTTTGAACCGGCCAGCGCGTTGTTTGCCGGCGCGGATGGGCTGGACGATTACCGGCACCTGGTTCCGCATGTGCCACTGTTGCTGGCGGAGGGCGGCATCGCGCTGTTCGAAATCGGGTTCGACCAAGCAGACAGCGTCGCCGCCATCGCCCGCGACGCGAAACTCTCCGCGCGGGTTGTGCACGATTTGGCGGGGCATCCGCGCTGCCTTGTCATCGGGGAGTCACCGGCATAGGATAAGGCGATTAGAAGAGGTATCCCCATGTCGCCGACCAACCAACTCATCCTATTTATGGCGCTGTTCCTATTGCAGCATTTCGCCATGTCGCACCCCTTGCGCGCGCCCATGGTCAAAAAAATGGGGGAGAAGGCGTTTCAGGGCGTCTATTCCTTGCTGTCCTTTGCCACGCTCATCCCCGCGATTTGGGCGTATCAGAAAATCGCACCGGGCGCGTCCTATTGGGCCGTTGGGTCCGTGCTTTGGTCCATCGCCACCGCATTGATGTGGCTGGGCAGCGTGTTGTTTGTCGGCAGTTTCGTCGGCAATCCGGCGCTGCCGCAACCCGGTGCGGGGCAGATGGCGGCG
>JBGSSR010000208.1:0-5371 GCA_041736905.1 Sphingomonadaceae bacterium
GCTTATGCCGAGGGCGCGTCGGTACGCGACCAATTCTTCCCCGGTTATAAGGCCGACAGCGCCAGTGCGGGTGTGCGTGCGCGCTGGACCATCTTTGACGGCGGGCGCAACGGCGCGGCGGTTTCGGGCGCTCAGGCGGAGCTCGCGTCGGCGGAGGCGAAATTGCGTGAAGGCGAGGACCGCGTGCGTGACAATGTGATTGGCGCGTGGACTGGCTATAAATCCGCTATGGCGGGCCGCGATGCCGCATTAGCGCGCGCGGCGGCAACGGCGGAAATGCTGCGTTCCGTGCGGCTGGAGGTGCAAGTCGGGGCCAAGCCACCGCTGGCGCTTCTGGATGCGGAGCGCGAGCATTTGGCGGCGCAAAATGCGCTGGCCGATGCCGATGCCATGCTGCTGAAATCCGCATGGGCACTGTACCTTTTGACCGGTGGTGATTGACGGTTTCGATAAGCCCAAACGAAATATATCCTTTGCGGTTAGACATTTCTGACTATATGTAATTATATATTCAAAGCGTCCTTTAGGGCCGCATTGCAAAGGATTTGACTATGACTGCCCTCGACTTCACCCAAGACGCCGTTGTGCAGGCCGGCACTGCGCAAGTGCGCGCCGCCATCGCCGACCCCGCGAAACGCCCCGCCATAACGGCGTTCTTCGATGAGGCGACCAACACCATCAGCTATATCGTCGCCGACCCCGCGACCAAAATGGCGGCAATCGTGGATAGCGTGCTGGACTATGACGCCGCCGCTGGCCGGACGAGCACGACCAGCGCAGATGCCATTATCGCCGAAGTCACGCGCCAAGGCCTGACCATCCAATGGCTCTTGGAAACCCACGCCCACGCCGACCACCTATCCGCCGCGCCCTATTTGCAGGGGGAATTGGGCGGCAAACTCGCCATTGGGCGGGCCATCACGCACGTGCAACATGTGTTCGGCACGCTGTTCAACCATGGCAATGAATTCGCCCGCGATGGGTCGCAATTCGACCATTTGTTCGACGATGGCGACACCTTTCCCATCGGCGAGTTGCAAGCCGAGGTGATGCACGTGCCCGGCCACACGCCCGCCGACATGGCCTATATTATTGGTGATGCCGCATTCATTGGGGACACGCTGTTCATGCCGGATTACGGCACCGCGCGCTGTGACTTCCCCGGCGGCGATGCGCAGATACTCTATCGCTCGATCCGCCGTTTGCTTAGCCTGCCCGCCGAAACCCGCCTGTTCCTGTGCCATGATTATCTGCCAAAGGGGCGCGAAACCTATATCTGGGAAACCACCGTCGGCGCGCAGCGGGCGGAAAATATCCACGTCCACGATGGCATTGATGAGGCGGGCTTCGTCACCATGCGCACCACCCGCGATGCGACATTATCGGTGCCGAAACTCATCGTGCCATCGGTACAGGTGAACATCCGCGGCGGGCGGATGCCTGAACCAGAGGCCAACGGCGTGTCCTATATCAAGGTGCCGGTGAATGTGTTGTGAGCGCGATGCTTGAACCCATTCAATATGCCTATGGCCTACTGTCCGGCGGATTGGTCGGGTTCACCCTTGGCCTTGTCGGGGGTGGCGGGTCGATTTTGGCGGTGCCGTTGATCGTCTATTTCGTCGGTGTGAAGCAGCCACATTTGGCCATCGGGACCAGCGCACTGGCGGTGGCGGCGAATGCGGCGTTGAGCCTCATCCAACACGCCCGTGCGCATAATGTCGTGTGGCGATGCGGCGGTATGTATGCGGTCGCGGGCGTCATCGGCGCGCTGGCCGGATCCACCATTGGCAAGATGATGGATGGGCAGAAGCTGTTGTTTCTCTTCGCCTTTGTGATGATTGTCGTTGGCCTGCTGATGCTGCGTAATCGTGATGCCGTCGCGATTGAAAACCCCGTTTGCGTAAGGGAGAATGCGCCAAAGGTCGGCGCTTACGGCCTTGGCACCGGATTGTTTTCGGGATTTTTCGGGATAGGCGGCGGGTTCCTGATCGTGCCGGGCCTGATGGCGTCCACGGGCATGGCGATTGGCCAAGCGGTGGGCACGTCACTGGTCGCGGTCACTGCCTTTGGCCTATCCACGGCGGCGAATTATGCGCTCGATGGGCTAATCGACTGGCCGCTCGCAGGCGTGTTCATCCTTGGCGGATTGGGAGGCAGCATGATGGGCGCGGCGGTATCGCGGCGGCTTGGCGCACAAAAGGGCGTGCTGAACACCCTTTTCGCAGGGCTGATATTCGTGGTAGCCGCCTATATGCTGTATCAAAGCGCGGGCGAATTGGGGCTGCTTTAGGGGCAAGCCCGCTCCCTTATTTGGGCCAAGTAATCGTCCCATCGGGCGCAACATCTGTGCCGGACTCCGGAATATCGCGCCGCGACTGCGTCCCCATAAGCTGCGCCGCCGCGTTGTTGGGGTCCATGAATGGCCCGCCGGGCTTCACTTGCTTGGCCGAGACAATCCGACCCGACAACAACGCGCCATCGCGCGCGACCCGCAAATCGGCAATCGGCGCGTAACCGTTGATGCCGCTTAAATTGAACCGGCCATAGGTCCAAAAATTGCCTAGGCTATAGGCGATAAAGCGGCCGTTATAGACCTCCACCGCGCGCGGCACGTGCGGCCCGTGGCAGAACACCATGTCCGCCCCCGCATCCACGGCGGCACGGCCAAAAGCGAAGGGATTGCCGCGATTTTCACCCACAAACGTCTCATTCGCACGCGTCAGCCGCTCATGCTTCGACCCTTCTGCGCCGATGTGGCACGATACGATAACCAGATCGGCATTTTGATGCGCCTCTTGCACCAATCGCGCCATACGCGTGAGGTCGTTTACCTGCATCAATCCGGGGTTGTGGCCAAAAGCAACCAGGCCAACGCGGGTGCCATCGGCCAAGGTTTGGTATCCGAACCGCGTCGCCGCGCTGTCCCCGCCGCTGACCGACAGGCCGGCCTCGGTCAAATTGCGATAGGTTTCGCTGCGCCCGCCTTCGCCAAAATCGCGCGCGTGGTTGTTGGCGTTGGAGACAAGGGTAAACCCTGCGCTTTTCAAATAGGCCGCGTGCCACGGCGGGCTGCGGAAGGTGTAGCAGAGCGACGGGTTGCTGCATGACTTTGCGCCTGCGCTGCCCGAATGGATGGTGCCCTCAAAATTGCCAAAGGTCACATCGGCAGATTGGAAGAGCGACAGCATCTCCGCGCCAATCACGTCCGCCGGATCGCCACCGGGGCGCATACGGCCATCCATATACGGTTCGGGCCAATCGCTGCCCATCATGATGTCGCCGACGCCAACGATACGATAGCTGTCATCGCCCTCCGCACGGGGACGCGGGGCCGGCATTGTGCCTGTACCGACTTGCCCCTTCGCGGCCATTTCATAGGCAAGCGCCATTTCGGCGTCGGCATCACCTGAGTCGATCCCAGAATCGAGAGCCGCCAGCCGCGCCGAATCCGCATGTGCCTCACCGCCATACATATAATCGGCCAGAACGACGCCGCCGCCCGCGCCCAGTAAAACGATTGCCGCGATGGCATAGCCCATGTGCCGCATCACCCTTACTCCGTTCAATGGCCTATCCTCATGTTATTGTTACCAAAGTCAGATGATAAAATGTATCATTCCAACTGGCATTAGCGCGACTTACATGAACCTATGCCAAATCATGGCCGTTTTGGCAAAGCGAAATAGCGGCACAGGCTGCGGTGACGCAGCGTAACGGTTCCGTCAAAAACCTGTCACCAATCGCACTCAAACAACGGTTGGTCGGAATCTGGTTGCGGTGCAGCAATGATTCCGGCTTGGGAACGCGCAGGCTACAAAGCGGTAAAACATAAACACAGCCGCTTAAGCAAGTCGTGGGGTCAAAGACACCGTCGGTTCGTCCAATTTGGACGAACATATCGTAAGAGAACGACGGTTTTCTAAGGCTTTGCGCCATCTATGGAGTGATTTATGGGCATGCGCCCTTTGTTTGTTGTAGCGACCACCGCGGTCGTTGGTACTTTTTCGACCCTGGCTCTCTCGACACTTGGAGCCGATGCGTCGATGGCATCTCCCAATGCCCCCCAAACGGTTGAAGTCTTTGTTGACCCTGCCCTGATTGCCCCCGCTCAAGAAGCGCCCGTGCAAGCACCCGTTCAGGTCGAACCGACTCCCGAAGCTATTCCTGTTCCGCCCGTTGAGCCTGTTGCTCCTGTGGAACCTAAAAAAGACGACGTTGCCGTCACCAATGATGCAGAAACCATCTGCCTCGCCAAGGTGATCCATCACGAATCGGCGAACCAGCCGCGTGAAGGCCAAGTCGCCGTCGGCCAAGTCATCATGAACCGCGTCAAGAGCAAGCGTTTCCCCAACACGCCATGCGCTGTTGCCACGCAAAGGGGTCAGTTCTTTAATGTCCATGCTTATAACCCCACGGGTGACAAGCGTTGGAAAACGTCCTTGGCCATTGCCCGTAGCGTTCGTGCCGGTAACGAGCCCGAGGTTGTGGCCAATGCCACTTTCTTCCAAGCCGTATGGTCGGATACCGCGTTTTTCCGCACGTTGAAATTTGTGAAGCGTATTCACGGCCACAATTTCTACGCGCTTAAGGGCTAATCGCCCCGCCAAACATTGGTAATTCAAAAGACCTCAGTGGCCCCTAGTTTATAGGCGTGTCACTGGGGTTTTTCTTTGCTTTCCGTCGGCGCGTTATCGTCCTCCTCATTGGCGGGAAAGCGCAGTTCCTTGACCGCAGCATAACCCTCCCGCCCTGCCGCGACCGGCGCGTCTAGACCAACCGATGCCATCGCGGCAGTCCAGCCATCGGCGAGCCGCAACAAGGGCGCGTTCATCGCCGTCGGGGCCTGCTGCGCCGCCCAATTGGACACCGCGTGCGTGTTCAGCAACGCAAGCAACCCCGCGCCAATCGCCAATATGCTGGCCGCCCATGGAAGGCCGCGCATCTCACGCTCGCCCTTCACCCCGTCCAGTGGCAGGTCCACCGGCGATGACCCATGCGGGAAATGGTCGTCCGCCTCATGCAGCATTAAATCGCGCATCGTGGCATCATAACGCGCATAGGGGGAGAGGCTCAGCGCCCCTTGCCCCTGTTTCACTCGCAGGCGGTCCAACCGGACATGCCGCCATGGCCGCGCCGCGCCGCTGCGGCTGCTTCCGGGGACTTTCGTTTTGGTGTCGGTCATCGTGCGTCCCTCCGCCTAAAACTGATAGTAAATGAACGGCGCGACGCCATCAGGGCGCAGCATTTCGACGAACAGCAGCACCGCCACGCCCAGCGCCGCGACTTGCCAAGCGGCCCGTTCGCGCACCCACACCGCGCCGCGCTGCACCGCATCGGCTGGCCCAAAATGCAGCGCCATGCCGACGACAAT
>JBGSSR010000233.1:0-3162 GCA_041736905.1 Sphingomonadaceae bacterium
CCGTCGCCGCCTGCGCCGCCAGATAGAGCATCTGGTCCTGCTGCTCCTCCGCGCGCACATAATAATTGATGGCGTAATAGAGCGCCGACCATGCGGCGAGGAGGATGGCCTCGATATAAAGGTTTGCGAGCAAAAGCGAGAAATATGGGCTTTCCGTATCAGACCGAATGCTGGTGAACACCCACGTGTCGATGACAGAATACGTCGCCGCCGCCACCGCGAATGCACCGAAGGTCGTGCTCCACAAAATCACCGGCTTCTTATTCAACACCTGACGATAGACCAAGGACAGGATGAGAGAGAGGCAATAGCCAACAACTGTGGAGAGGAACACGAACAATATCGTGCGCCACGCGCTGCTGGCCGCAAAGTTCGACGCAATGCGCAATGCCGCCGCGCCGGTCCATCCGGCGGCTTGCAAATACCAAAAGGCGCGGGCCTTATTGGCGAAAAAAGGCGTATAGGGCGGGTCGCGCGGCGTCATAGCTTTGCAATCTAGCCCGCAACGAGGGGGAATAAAAGGGGCGGGATACGCGCCGCCCCATTTTTCGCCTTATATCGCGGACACTTCGGCCCGTGCGTGCAGATATTGCGCCATTTTCTGCGCCGTCGCGTCGCTCAAATGAATATAGACGCGGCGGGCGTCGGTGGGGTCGGCGCGGCGCTCCAAATAGCCTTCATCGGTCATCGATTTTATCCAGCGCAGTGCCGTAGTGGCAGGGACGGCGGCGGCGATGCAAAGGCTGGACACGCTAACCTTTGTGCCCTCCAACCGCGACGCCATCAGGTCGAGCAATATGTCCCATGCGGGATCGGCGAACAATTCCTCCTGAAAAAACCGGTCGCGCAGACGGCGGACGCGAATAAGGCTGCGGATGCTATGCGGATCCAACGACGCTTCTGCTGCACTGGCCGCGACCGAGGTAAAGGGTTGCGTGATAACACCGGATGGCGGCACATAACCGCGCGGTTTGTCGGCGAGGTAATCCGCGCCAATGTCGCCATTATCCTCCGCTTCCGCAATGCGGGAGAGAGCGCGGGCGAACTCCGCCAATTCCGCACTGATTTTCGACAAAGCCGGTGAATTTTGGTCTTTGCGGTGATCGAAGAGCGTCCCCATTGTCCGTGTCCTTTTTGCGACAGTAAAAGCCAGCAACAACGCGGCGGGATCCTCTCCGATAACAAACTGCGTCAAGTCCTCGGGCAATTGGCCATAGAGCTCATCAATACGTTCCAAATCGGTGACGATCACCAAACGCGTGCCGTGCCTTTGACAATAGAGGCCCAATTCGGATAATTCACGGTCTGTTCCATCCGTTCCGGTGCGGAGGTCGATGCAATAGGTGGTGCTAAGCTCCAATTCGGTATCGCGGTGACTCGGAAACAGGTTGATTAAAGGCGATAAGGTTTGCCAGTGAGCCAACTCTGGCCCAACCAAGTGGCGGACCAAATCCACCAATGGCATATCATTGCAAACGATTGTTAAATCGCTCTTTTCTTCAGCAAATAAAAAAGGGTTAGGTGTATCCATTATCGTGCGACCTTATTTTGACAGCCCGTTTCATCGAAAAGGACTTTAGCCGATCGGCCTCTGTCCATATTGGACGTAATAGACGATTTTGCGCCATGATGTTTGTCAAAAAGACTCAACATTGAAATGAAACTTACATCATGTGGCAACGGATTGTAATAATTGACTATCGGCGGGTGATGCCTACCAAATGGCAACCAATTGCCGCTAGGGGGGTTGAGAATGCGAAGAGGATTTCAATTACGATGACTGCCCGACCCTATCAATTCCACCCCACCAGCTTACGCGAATATGACATTCGCGGGGTGATTGGCTCCACCTTGGGGGAGGAGGATGCGCGCGCCATTGGCCGTGGTTTTGCGACGTTGCTCAAGCGGAGCGGCGGCGGGAAGATCGCCGTGGGCTATGACGGGCGATTGTCCTCCCCGATGCTGGAGGCGGCATTGATTGAGGGCATCAATGATTGCGGCGTCGATGTCGTCGCCATCGGTATGGGGCCGACGCCGATGCTATATTATGCCGAAAAGACCATGGACGGCGTCGCGGGCGGCATACAAATAACCGGCAGCCACAATCCCCCCGAATACAACGGCTTCAAATTTGTGAAAAACGGCGGCCCGTTTTTTGGTGCGGATATTCTTAGCCTCGGCACTATGGCTGCGGCGGCGGATTGGGATTTGGGCGAAACACGCGGTTCGGTGGAGCGCGTTGACATCATTGACGCCTATGTCGACCGCCTGTTTGCTGGCCCTCCCCTGCCCGCGCTGCGCATTGGTTGGGACGCGGGCAATGGTGCGGCAGGGCCGGTGATTGAGAAGCTGGTCGCCCGCTTGCCCGGCGAACATTTCACCTTGTTTACCGATGTCGATGGCCATTTTCCCAATCATCATCCCGATCCGACGGAGGAGAAAAACCTGACCGATTTGCGGGCGTTGGTCGCGGAGAAGAAGCTCGATTTCGGAGTAGCGTTCGATGGCGATGGCGACCGGATTGGTGCGATTGATGGCGAGGGTCGGATTATTTGGGGCGACCAGCTGCTCCAAATCTACGCCGCCGAGGTGCTGCGCGCGGTCCCCGGTGCCACGATTATCGCCGATGTGAAGGCGAGCCAGGCGTTGTTTGACCGAGTCGAGGAGCTGGGCGGAAAACCCCTAATGTGGAAAACTGGCCACAGCCTGATCAAATCCAAAATGAAGGAGGTTGATAGCCCGCTGGCTGGCGAAATGAGCGGGCATATCTTCTTCGGGCACGATTATTACGGTTTCGACGACGCGCCTTATGCCGCCGTGCGGTTGATGCGCGCGGTGCAGGTTTTGGGTCAGTCGGTGACGCAAATGCGCGGGGCGATGAAGGAGATGATCAACACGCCCGAACTACGCTTTCAGGTGGATGAGAGCCGCAAATTTGCGGTGATCGACGAGGTTTTAGCGCGGCTGTCGGCATCCGGCGCGCGGGTGGACAACACCGATGGCGCGCGGGTGCAGACGGACGATGGCTGGTGGCTGCTGCGCGCCTCAAACACACAGGACGTTCTAGTCGCGCGGGCGGAGGCGTCGAGTGAGGCGGGGCTGGACCGGCTGATGGCCGAAATCGATGCGCAATTGGCGGCCAGTGGGTTGGAGCGCGGCGAG
>JBGSSR010000240.1:0-7898 GCA_041736905.1 Sphingomonadaceae bacterium
TCATCCGCCGCGTCCAACGCCGCCTGCGCCGCCCCGGCATCGGTCGCATCGACCTCCGCAATCGGGGCGGCGTGTTCTAACCATCCCGTCATGGGCAGGGCAATTTCACATCGGCGGTGGAGCCAAGCGCCACTTGCGCCACGCTATACCTCGCCGTGCCGGTGGAGGTGAGGCGGAAGGGAACCGATACCTTGCCCACATCCGCGCCCTTTCCAGCGAAGCATTTCAGCGGCACGCCATACGTCCGCCATTCGCCGACGGGGGCGCTATTGGCGGCGGCAAAGGGAATGCTGGTTTGGTTCAGCGACCACATCATCGACCCTTGCGGACGGGCATCAAAGCGAATGGTGGCGACGACCAACACATCGCCATTGGTCTCGCGCATCAACTCGATGGGTGCCTGCGTGGCGAGTTCGACCGAGGCGTTGCCCGATGAAATATCGAACCGCCGCGCGCCTTCCTGCACCACGAAATCGGTTGAGGTAACGCTCGCCCGCCCGCCTAGCGCCATGGCGGGGACAGTGGTGATGCGCGTGCTATCGCCGCTGTCATCCAAAACGCGCAGCGACCAAGCCGACGCCGGAATGCCCTTGGCGAAATAGACATTGCCATTGTCCACGGCATCAACGCCGGGGTCTTCGGACAGCATTGACCAGTTCATGCCGCTCATCAGACTAAGCCCGAAACCGAATTGGAACAGCGTCGGCCCATCGTTCCGCGCGGTGGCGGGCCATGCCATGGGCAGCTTTCCGGTGAATTCAAAACGCGGCTTGCCATCGGCCCCCGCGATCAACAAATCGGCAATGCCGCCGCCCTCTGACCCCGGTAACCACGCGGTGACAAAGGCATCGGCGATGTTGAATTCGGGGTTCATGAACAATGGCCGTCCGGTGACCATCACCGCGATGACCGGCACGCCATCGGCCTTTAACTTTTTCATGGTTTCATAAGGTGCGCGCAGTTCCGGGCGCAGTTGCAATGTCGCCAAATCGCCCTGAAACTCGGCATAGGGGGTTTCGCCAAACACGACGATGGCCGCATCGGGTTTGCGCTTATACTTGCCATCGGCGGCGAGTTCGGTGCTGCCTCCTGTGGCCCGCACGGCGTCATCAATGCCCGTCCAGATGGAGGTCGCGCCGGGGAAATCGGCGTTGGTCAGGTCCGTCCCCTGCCACGTTATCGTCCAGCCGCCCGATTGCCGCGCAATATCGTCCGCCGCGTCCCCCGCGACCAGCACATGCGCGCCCGGCTTGATGGGCAGCACGCCGCCCTCATGCTTCATCAGGACAAGCGATTTTCGCACGGCCTCCCGCGCCAAGGCACGGTGTTCGGGCGCGCCGAGCAGGTTCCATTGGCCCGAATAGGGGCGGTCCGATGGCTTGCCCGCCTCAAACAGGCCAAGGCGGAATTTGACGCGCAGCACGCGGGCCACGGCATCGTCCAATCGCGCCATGGGGACGGTGCCATCCTTCGCCTGAGCGACCAGAGACGTCCACATCCCCTTCCAACTGTCGGGGGCCATGACCATGTCGAGGCCAGCGTTCACCGATTGCGGGCAGGAATCATTGGTGCAACCGGCGACTTGGCCATGCGCGTTCCAATCCGAGATGACGAAGCCGTCAAAGCCCATATGGTCCTTCAGCAAATCGGTCAGCAGCGTTTTGTTGCCGGTGTTTTTGACGCCATTCCATCCGGAAAAGCTGACCATGATGGTGCCGACGCCTTGCTCCAACGCCGGCACATAAGGCGCACCGTGGATGTCGCGGAGATCCGCCTCGCTAATCTGCGCATCGCCCTGATCACGGCCGTCCAACGTGCCGCCATCGGCGAGGAAATGCTTGGTTGAGGCAATCACATAGGGTCCGGCCAGCAAATTGGTGCCGTCCGCCGGACCTTGCAGGCCGCGGATCATGCTGCGCGTGTAATCGCTGACCAAGGTTGGGTCGGAGGAGTATCCTTCGTAAGCGCGGCCCCAACGATAATCCTGCGGGACGGTGACGGTAGGCGCGAAGGTCCATTCCTGCCCCGTTGCCCGAATTTCCAAAGCGGTGGCGCGGCCAATGCGCTCAATCATCTCCGGATCCCGCGCCGCGCCAAGGCCGACGTTGTGCGGGAACAGGGTCGCGCCGACAATGTTGCTATGCCCATGCACCGCGTCCGTGCCCCAGATGATGGGGATGCCGACGCGGCCATTGCTTGTGTCCACCGACGCCAGATAGAACGCATCGGCCAGCGCCAGCCATTCCTGCGGCGCGGCGCGTTCATTGCCGCCCGGCGCGCTGTTGCCGCCATTAAGGATGGAGCCGAGGTGATATTTGCGCGCATCCTCCGGCGTCACGCTGGCGATATCGGCCTGCACGATTTGGCCGACCTTCTCCTCAATGGTCATGCGCCCGATCAGGTCATTGATCTTCGCCTCCGTCGCGGCGTCGCGGGCGAGTGGCCATTTCGGCTTCGGCCAGATGGCGGGGTTGGCGGTCGCCTCCGGCGTTACTGGCGCGAGCAGCATCGGGCTTGGCTCCGCCGATGCTGTATCCGGCGTTATGGGCGCGCAGCCCTGAACCGTGAAAGCCGCCATGGCCAAGGTGAGGGGCAAGGTGTTGGATCGTTTCATTAAGGTTCTCACAATTTAAGGCGCGGCGGGGACCGCGCGCGCGATGGTGGACTGGATTATACTGTCTGGCAAGGCCAAGGCCGTTGGGTCGACACGGCGGGGCATGGGGCGTAATACCATCAATCGGGATAGCCACGCGCCGGTGGGAATGGGGTCTAACTCGGTCGTGGCGACGCGGCCTCTGGCGGCGAAGGCGTCCAATAGGGCGGTAAGGGTATCGGGCCGAGAGGACGCGTCGGTGGCGAAATTCAGGCTGCGCCAATCCGCCATAGCGTCCTGCGCTATGCGGGTGCGGCGGTTGTATTCCGCGCGTTCATCGCCCGCCGCATTGGGACGCGGGAGCAGGGCGATGAGGCGCAATATATCCTCAATCGCATGGCTCAATCCCATGCCATCGCTTAGTGGCACATGCATCGCCGCCTCACCCAGTGCCACGACATTGCCGTTCCAAGGCCTCGCCATTCGTCCGGGCGCGGGGCTGTTGGCATCGGGTTGCAGGCGCGCGGTCCATGCACTGGTTCGCCAAACTGTGGCGTTGCCGTCATGGGTCAAGCGTTCTTCGCCCGTCGGCCCTGTGGCGGCGCTTTCGACGGTGACGGCATAGGGTGGAACGAGCGTTGACCAATCTTCTCGCGCCACACCGCGCGCCGCCAGCAGCCGCGACCAAGGGCCAGCGCTATCGATGTAGAAATCAGCGGACAGGCTAAGTCCGCCCTCGGTTGTGATCGCTTGCACCGCATCGCTGTCCACGGTCACACTTATGTCGTCGGCGGCAATCACCTCCACCTGCAGCGCCCGCGCCATTTCGGTGAGCAACGCCTGATACGCCGCCGCGTCGAAGCGCACGCCAAAGCCGCCTTCCTCACCCCGCGCCTCTTGCAACGCCAGCAGCATTGCGGCGAAATCGGGGGTCGTGGCGCCCGTATCCTTACAATGCCGCATCCAGATGTGGTGCAGCGGCACGCCCTCAACGAAGTTCACCGTTGGCGTGCACGCCTCCCGCACGCTCGTCCCACCGGCGCGGTGATAGTGGCGCAGGTGGACCATATCGGCCCGCGTCCTTTTGGCAAAGACACTTGCGCTCAAACCGATTTGCCGGTGAAAGCGTTGGATATTCGGCCCGCACGCACCCAATCGGTTGAGCCAACTTATCCCATTATCGGGCAACATCACCAACCGGATTTGCGCATTCGGCAGGGCACGGCGCAAGGTAATGCTGGCCATAAGGCCGACAATGCCATCGCCGACCACCACCACCGATTGGAGTCGCCTGCCAGCTATCATTGCGCAGCCCAGCCGCCCGTTTGCCTTAGATACTCCGCATGGTCGGGCAAGGCGGCGACCCTTTGCCGTATCGCGGTGTCCAAATCGTGCAGCGCATGCGCGACCTTCTCCGGCGGCGGTGTGTCGGCGCGTTGGTCATAGGATGCGGGGACAATCCCTTGGCCCAAATACACCGCGACCCAACTCGCCTCCAAAAACAGGCCCTGCGTATAGAGTTCCACCCGCGCACTGCTGCGCCACAAATCCATTTTGCGTTGCAACGTTTCGGGGATGCGCATGGTCCGAACATGGTTCCAGAATTCGGAATCCGACCGCCGCGTGGCGTGATAATGCAGGATCAGGAAATCACGGATGCGGTCATATTCTGAGTCCACCAACGTGTTGAACGTGTCGCGGTCGGCGGGGTCAATCCGCCGCTCGGGGAACAGTTCAATCAGCCGAGTCACCGCCTGCTGCACCAAATGGATGCTGGTGGATTCAAGGGGTTCCAAGAACCCGCTGGCCAGACCAATGGCGACGACATTGCGGTCCCAGCTTTTCGTCCGGCGGCCAGCGCGGAATTTCAGGACGCGCGGGTCGGCGAGGGGTTCGCCCTCCACAGCGCCCAAAATCGCGCTGCATCCTTCGTCTTCGGACAAATGATTGCTGGAAAAGACATAGCCATTGCCAACACGGTGTTGCAACGGGATGCGCCAGCGCCAACCTGCGGGCATCGCGGTGGCGCGGGTATACGGCTCAATCGGGCCATCGGGCGCGGTGCAGGGCAACGCGGCGGCGCGGTCGCAGGGCAGCCACTCCGACCAATCCTCCCACGGCGATTGTAAGGTTTCGCCAATTAATAGCGCGCGAAAGCCGGAGCAATCGATGAACAAATCGCCCGCCAGAATATCGCCGCGATCGGTGTGCAGCGCGGCAACATCGCCGCTGTTTCCATCACGCTCGACGCGGGTGACTTTGCCCTCAATCCGGCGGACGCCATGGGTTTCGGCGAAGCGGCGCAGCATCGGGGCCATTTTTGTGGCGTCAAATTGATAGGCGTAGCCATAGCTGGTTTCCAACGCATCGCCGCCCTCTGGCACGGGTGCAAAGCGTTTCGCCCGCGCCGCGACGATGGGGAGGGAATAATCCGAAATCGGCGTATTGTGCCCCTCCGCCGCCTGCATCCGCAACCAATAATGGTGGAACCCAACGCCCGCAATGTCGGTGCCATAGGCGCCAAAGGGGTGGATGTACCGTTCGCCGATTTGGCCAAAATCGATGAAATCAATGCCAAGCTTAAACGTTGCACTAGTCGTGCGCATAAACTCGGCCTCATCAATGCCAAGGCGGCGGATGAAGTCGCGCAAATGGGGCAGGGTGGCTTCGCCGACGCCGACAATGCCGATTTCCTCGGATTCGATGAGCGTCACATCGGCTTGCCCGGGCAGCAATTTGGCCAAGGCGGCGGCCGTCATCCACCCCGCCGTGCCGCCACCCAAGATGACGACGCGGACAGGTTGATTATCGGCCGCCTGCATCATTATTCGGCTCCCTCTGGGTTGACCATTGCAGGGGCGGCAGTGGAATCCATGGTCCCTTCATTCTTTAACAAGCCGGTGAAATCGGGGACTGGTGTAACATTCGTGGCCGCGTGAGGACCAACAACGACGCCCGTGAACAATCCTGCGCCAATGGTGGCCAGAACGGTGGCATCCACGTCGGCGGCAGTTACTTGCCAATCCGTCATTCCTTCTGCACGCCAGGAAAATGTCGCTTTACCGCGGACGAAATGAATTTTTAGATCGAGCGTAAGGGGCGCCTCGCCGTCAAATTTTTGGTAGACAATTATTTCCCCTCCCTCGCTTTCCGCGGCATCGCCACGTCGGCGTAGGACCAAGGCGTCGGATCCATCGTCAAGTTCCTCTAAACCGAAAAACATGAAGTGATTTTCGTCGGTTAAGGCCAACAAGCCGGCCCTTTGGCCCGTTCCATTGGGGTTAAAGGAGACCCGAGTGCTAAACGTTGCATCATGGTGACGCTGCCGTTTGCCGATAAATTGCGGTTTGCCCAGTGATCCGGCTTGCACAGGTGAGGGCGATAACAACAATTGGCCGTCAGCCGTCAATTTGTTCCATTCTGGATTGGTCGGCGTGCGCAGCATCATCCAATCCTTGGCGAGCGTGTCGTCGGTGAAATCATCCCGCCATTCCGTCAACACGTCGCCATCCCCCTTGGGCAAATTCGGGCGCTTATTCGTCGGCGCAATCGCCGTTCCCGCTGGCACGATATTGGGCCAGCCATCGGCCCAGTTTACGGGCAACAGGAACGTCTCGCGTCCGATATTCGTCTGCTGCCCCGCATAGGGCCGCGTGGCGAGGAACACTGCCCACCAACTGCCATCGGGGATTTGCACGAAATCGGCGTGGCCTGTTGCCTGCACCGGCCATGGGCGGTTCTCGGGCAAATCGCGCTGCGTCATGATGGGGTTGACGGGGCCGGGTTCATAAGGGCCATCGACCTTGCTGGAGCGATAGATGGTTTGGCTATGCTGATCCGCCGTGCCGCCCTCGGCAGCGGTCAGGTAATAATAATCGCCGACTTTATAGATATGCGGCCCCTCCGCCCATATCGGCTTGTCGGCGGCGATGACCCCTTTATCACGCAGCAAGGTGCGTTCTGGCATTAGTTTCAGCGTTTTCATGTCGATTTCTTGCAACCAAAGCGCACGGTGCCCCTCATATTCGGGCGGCCCGGGGGGTGCATCATTGTATGAAATCCAGCCGCGCCCATCCTCATCGACAAACAGCGATGGATCAATCCCGCCAAAGGGGAGCCATATGGGGTCCGACCACGGCCCCGCCGGATCCTTCGCCGTCAGGATGAAGTTATCGCCGCACTCAACGCAGGTGTTGAGGATATAAAATAGGCCATCGTGATATTGGATCGTCGGCGCGAACAGGGCCCGGGTGACGCCCAGATTGCCCAGATCCATTTGGCTGGTCCGGTCCAGCGCATTGCCGATCTGCTTCCAATTCACCAAATCGCGGCTGTGATAAATCGGCAGGCCGGGGAACCAACTGAACGTGGAGGTAACCAGATAATAATCATCGCCGCGCCTGACAATCGATGGATCGGGCGCGAAGCCGGGGAGGACGGGATTGGCATAGGAATCGGCGGGCACATTGGCATGTTCCGCATCGGGTGTTCCCGAATAGCTGACATAATCAAATGCCGCTATCGGTTGGGTTGAGGCGATGGCCGCTGATGAACAACTGATCAGCATCAACGCCGCCCACGACAATGTCTGCCTCATACGCATTCGACCTCTCCGTTCGTTCAATTGTGCGTGGCGCATTTGCGATACGCAACCCACTATTCCTCTGATAGCCTTGACATGGCCATTTGTTGCCGCAATGGTAGCGGTAACAAAACTATGTCGGATAGCAAGGGAGAGGTCAATGCGTTTTACGTCTCGCATACGGATGTCATTATTGGCGGCGGGCGTTGCCATTACGTGGGCGGCCCCCGCGATGGCGGATGTGACATTGGCCCCTTATTTCACTGACCATGCCGTCATTCAGCGGGGGCAGCCGGTGACAGTGTCCGGCACCGCCAATCCAAACGAAACTGTGACCGTGCAATTGGCCGATGCCAAGGCCAAAGTGAAGGCCGCAAAAGATGGCCAATGGCGCGTCACCTTGCCCGCTATGCCTGCGGGCGGACCCTATGAATTGGCCGCAACGGGAGGCGATGGCGAATCGGTGCGCATTCAGGACGTGATGTTGGGGGATGTGTGGCTATGTTCGGGCCAATCGAACATGGAATTGTCGGTCCGCCGCGCTCTCGATTTCGACAATCAAATGCGCAGCTTCCCCGACCCCAATTTGCGCCTGTTCAGCATTGAAAAGGCGACGGCGACCACGCCGCAAGCCGCTTTTTCCACCGATGTAAAGTGGACACCAGCGACCATGGATACGGTGCCGGACTTTTCCGCCGCCTGTTTTTACATGGCCCGCGATCT
>JBGSSR010000246.1:0-17636 GCA_041736905.1 Sphingomonadaceae bacterium
TGGGCCGCGCCCGCGTCGATGTGATGCAGCGCGAGCAGGCGCAGCGCCTCTCCGTCAAACATGCGGCGGCGTCCACCGGGGCCACCGCGTGGGCCGCCCCTGCCGTGCGATGGTGCCATGCCATCGGGTTCTCCGCCACGCATAAAGCGGCGTTTGTGTCCAAAACCAAAGCCCTCTTCAGGGCGGCGAATTCGCGTGATGCGATGATGTTGTTTGTTTCTCATGACGCTCAAGATATATCTTTGCCTGCGAGAGTCAAGATATATCGTAAAATATTTTTGCGCACTAAAGAAAAGGCCGCCCGCGACATAAGCGCAAGCGGCCCGTAATTAACACACAGACAATTATATGGCGACGGCGGTACCCGATACGCTGACCATCAGCATGGAGCCATTTTGGCCCAAAACCTCATAATCCAAATCCACGCCGATGACGGCATTGCCGCCCATTTGCGTGGCTTTGGCCTTCATTTCCGCCATCGCTTCATCGCGCGCGCGGGCTAGGACGTCCTCATATTTGCCGGATCGGCCACCCACGATGTCGGTGATGCTGGCGAAGAAATCGCGGAAGACATTCGCGCCCACGATAACCTCGCCGGTCACAACGCCCAGATATTCGCGCACGGGGTGGCCCTCTAACGTCGCAGTGGTGGATACAATCATCGGCTAACTCCTTCGAAAAAAATGCCCCCTGCTCCAGTATTTGGGGCAGAGGGCAATTGATGGCAAGGCGTTAGGCGGGATTATTCAAGGCCCAATGCGCTCATATAGGTTTCCAAAATAGCCTGCATTTCTTGACGATCGTGCGGCTCCATTTTGCGCAGGCGCACAATCTGCCGCATAATTTTGGGGTCGTAACCCATCGCTTTTGCTTCGGCATAGACATCGCGAATGTCGTCGGACATGCCCTTTTTCTCTTCCTCAAGCCGTTCGACGCGCTCAATGAAGAGGCGCAATTGGTCGGCGGCTACGTTGGTTTCGGTTTTGTCGTCGGCCATAAAATCTCCATAATAAACACAGGCGCATGCACATGGCCGCGCCGAATCAAATCGAACTGCCTGTTAGCGGGCAAGGGCGTTTTTCGCTATGCTTTCTTCCATGCGGGCGAGCTGTTCGGGTGTCGCCTCGGTCTGAAAGCGGGCCTTATAGTTTGCATAGTCCATCCCATAAATCACCCGCCGCGCATCATCTCGGCTCATGCTACTATCCGCCTCCATCACCCAATCGGCCAAGCAATTACGGCAAAATCCAGCCAGACCCATAAGGTCGATATTCTGCGCATCGGTGCGGGGCTGCAAATGGCCGACAAGCCGCCGGAACGCTGCTGCTGCAACGGCATCGGAGAGGGGCAGGTCGGAGGATTGGTCTTCTGTGCAACTCATGTATAGCTATGCCCTGTGCATTTTGGTGGTAGAGAGGTCTTAACGCGGTCACAGTCTATGGCTATCGTGGCCGCCAATTGCAAAAAGAGAATAGAACCCGTGACAAAAATTTCCCCCCCAGCCTCAATTTCACCCCGCAACCGAAAAGTGCGCATTTTGGCGACACTTGGTCCCGCCAGCGATACGCCGGAAACCATCGCCAAATTGTTCGTCGCAGGGGCCGATGCCTTTCGCATCAATATGAGCCACGGAGATCAAGCGGCGAAAGCCCAATTGGTGCGCGACATTCGCTCGATTGAGGCGATAACCGGTCGTCCGACGACCATCTTAGTCGATTTGCAGGGACCGAAATTGCGCATCGGCACCTTTGCCAATGGCCCCGAACTGTTGGAGGTCGGGGCGAAGTTCGTGTTGGACCGCGACCCGACGCCGGGCTCGCTCGACCGTGTGTGCCTGCCCCATCCAGAGATTTTCGCGGTGGTGCAACCGGGTGAGAAATTGCTCATAAACGATGGCAACATCGTGCTGCTGGTTGAGGCCATAAAGGGCGACCGCATGGAAACCGTCGTTATGGTCGGCGGCAAGATTTCGGACCGAAAGGGCGTGAATGTGCCGGGCGCAGTGCTGCCCATCGCCGCGATGACAGAGAAAGACCGCAGTGACTTGGCCTTTATGTTGGAGCAGGACATCGACTGGGTCGCATTGTCGTTTGTCCAGCGCCCTGAAGACATTGCCGAGGCGCGCAAGCTGATAGGCGGTCGCGCCGCTCTCCTCGCTAAAATTGAAAAGCCACAGGCGATTTCGCGTCTGGATGAAATCATCGACCTGTCCGATGCCGTCATGGTCGCGCGCGGAGACCTTGGCGTCGAATTGCCACCGGAGGCTGTGCCGCCCTTACAAAAACAAATCGTTGAGGCCGCACGCCGCAAAGGGCGCCCTGTGGTCGTTGCCACGCAAATGCTGGAATCGATGATTGAGGCACCGACGCCCACGCGCGCCGAAGTGTCCGATGTTGCCACCGCCATCTATGACGGCGCGGATGCCGTCATGCTGTCGGCGGAAACGGCGGCGGGTAAATGGCCGGTTGAGGCCGTCTCCATCATGGACCGCATTGCGTGCCAGGTGGAAGGCGACCCCGGCTATTACGACCGCGTCCATTACACCGTCACGCGACCCGATCCAACCACGGCGGATGCTTTGGCGGCATCGAGTGAACGCATCACCCGCACCATCAAAACTGCGGCGATTGTATGCTTCACCAGCAGCGGTTCGACTGCGCGGCGCATTTCGCGCGAACGGCCCGAAGTGCCGATCATGGTCCTAACGCCCAGCCTGACCACGGCGCGCCGCGTCGGCCTGTTGTGGGGAAGCCACGCCGTGGTGACCAAGGACATTGGTAGCTTTGAGGAAATGGTGGCAAAGGGCAAACGCATGGCCTTGCGCCACAAAATGGCCGGTGCGGGGGAGCGGCTTATCGTATTGGCCGGTGTTCCCTTCGGCACGCCGGGCTCCACCAACGTGCTGCATGTGGTGACCTTAACTGGCCAAGAATTGGCGCAGGCAGGGGCGAAGGCGGACAATTGATGCGATCGTCCTGATTGCTGAGCGTTCGCTTTAATGTCGTTTTTGTCCTAGGATTGCGGGCTAATACCTGTAACCTACACGCGCAATAATGCAATTCAGGGAGTTTTTTATGCGTATGGGGAAAATTTTGGCCGCGGCATCGGCCGTGATATTGGCAACATCGCCGCTCGCAGCTCAGTCGGACGTGGAAACGGCACGCGAAGTTTATCCGATGCTGATTGAATGCGGCATGATGTCGGCGCTTAGCGCTGAATACGGTTATACCGCGCGCCATTCAATGGAAGAATGGGTTGAATTGATCATTCCCACGGCGGACATGATTGGCGCTGATGCAGAGGCTGACATCGGCAAATATGGCGATGACTTGATTGCCCGCATGGAACGTGATGGCGTAGAAGTGACGGAAAAATTCGTCGTGGATCAAGCCAAATTTTGCGACGACGTTCTGGATTCTGTCGGCTAAACTGTCGATTGAATTCAAAAGATGATTGCGCGCGGATTGTCGAGGGGGCGATTCGCGCGTTTTTTTTGAACCAGATTTTATCTGCGTGACAGTAGTTGTGTAATTTTGAAATAGACAAAATGCTAATTATGTGATTAGCGCCTTTTTATGACAGAGAATATTACCGCCGCGACGATTTCCATGGACCCGCTTGTCAGGGGCCAATTTGCCTCTTTGCGCATTGGGGAAACCGCCCCCAATTTCACGGCACGTGCGACGACAGGACCGTTTTCTTTGTCCGATTATCGCGGGCAATGGGTGTTGCTGTTTTCCCATCCTGCCGATTTTACGCCCGTGTGCACCAGTGAATTTTTGGCCTTCGCCCGCGTGCAGGATGAATTTTCTGCGCGTGACTGTGCGTTAGTAGCGCTGTCGGTGGACAGTCTATTTTCCCATTTGGCATGGGTAAGGGCGATTAATGACCACTTTGGCGTCGCCGTTCGCTTCCCCATTATCGAGGATCCGACACTGGAAATCGGGCGTGCCTTTGGGATGTTGGGGCATAATGACACCGACGCATCGGCCATTCGCGCGACCTATATCCTTGATCCACATGGGGTTGTGCGGTTTATGTGCTGCTATCCGACTAATGTTGGCCGGTCCGTGGCGGAGCTGCTGCGCACGCTTGACGCGTTGCAACGGGCGGATCGTTCGGATGATACGGGCGACTATGCGCTTATACCCGAAGGATGGCAGCCGGGCGATGACATATTGAAACAGCCTGATGCCGATTTGGTAAAGATTTTTGCGACTGATGGCGCGGTCGACTGGTTTTATACTTTGGTAAAGGATGCCGAACATGGTTGAGGCCAATACCAACACCGCCGACCAAAACGCACTCGATAATTTGGACGACGCCGCGGAATTGATGCGCGTGATGGGCCACCCCATTCGCTTGTCGCTTATTCGTGCGATAGCCAATCAAGAACTATCAGTTGGTGAAATTGAGAATGTGACCGGCGTTACGCAACCTACGCTGAGCCAACAGCTCGCCGTTTTACGTAAGGCGGACATGGTGCAAACCCGTCGCCAAGCTAAGCAAATATTTTACTCATTGAACGCCGAACGTTTGGAAACCATCACATGCTTTATTTGCAGGTTAGCGGGGCAGATGGGTCTGGGGCCAGCGGCGATGATGGATCGTGGCGCCATGGTTGCCCAATCTAAACCGGTTGCTAAGGTGAGCGCGCCCAGCCAATCGCACGGCGCGGCCATGTTTGCACGAGTCGAACGCCCCCAACCCTGACTAGGGTTATTCTAATTCCCAAGTAAAGCCGGTTTGGTAGACTCCTTCAACTGCCGCGCCGCGCTCATCGCGCGCAGGTTCAAAACGGGCGGTATCGATGACCTTTTCACATGTGGCATCGTCTAGCACATCATAGCCACTGCTCTGCACAATTTCGCAGCTTTTGGCGCGGCCATCGACGCCGATGAGGGCGCGGAACACGACCTTGCCCTCCCACCCATTGCGCCGCGCCTCGGCAGGATAGTCGGAACTGCGTTGCGCCACAGCAGGGGTGGCAACCACTACCGCCATTGCGAGGGAAAGGACAATTTTCTTCATCCCCCAATCATAAGCGTGGCCAATTTATCACGCAAGCCCGATTGATTGCTCCACCTTGCGCTATGTCAAAAATTTCGTTGCGAAAGGTCAATGTGTCGCCCCTATCCACGGCCTAGCAAAGGCCATGGATGAGGCGGCTCGAACCGGCTTCATCCATTTCGGTGGCGGCGCGAAATGAGCCACTGCCTCGCATTGCAAGGGAGATACTAATAATGCAAAAGTTCACTGTTGCCGCCCTGTTGGGCGCAGCCATGCTGGCCGTTCCTGCCCCCGCGTTGGCGCAAGAGGCAGGCGATATTCAACTTAAGGTCTTTGCCACCGGCGTTCTGCCCGATGGTAAAATTGACGAAGTGATTTCGACCACGTTGCCTTTGCCCGCTGGCACTCAGGCGAAGGCCAAGGACAATTGGGTTCCTACCATCGCTGCGGAATATTTCGTCACCAAAACCATCTCAGTCGAGACCATTTGCTGCGTCACGCAACATGATGTCGTCGGCGATGGCGCATTGCCCGCGACCGCTGGTTTGGTGTCGGATGTGAAAATTATTCCCGCGACGTTGACGGTGAAGGCACACGCCAATTTGGGTGCGATCAAGCCCTATATCGGCATTGGCCCGTCTCTTTATCTGTTCATTGATGAGAAGCCCGGCAATGCCATGACTGGCTTTGGCGCGACCAAATTGGACATTTCGAACAAGGTTGGCGTCGCCTTCCAAGTGGGCGCGGATGTGCCATTGGGTGAGAAATTCTTCCTGTCGGTTGATGCGAAAAAATATATCCTTCGCCCTACCGCCACATGGACCAATGCCGCTGGCACAACGATTTTGGAAACCAAGCATAAGCTCGATCCTTTGGTGGTTAGCTTTGGCGTCGGCATGAAGTTTTAAATTTCGGACGCAGGTTCGCCTGCATCTGTTTGAGGGGGAGGGGGCGGTCCAATGGGTCGGCCCCTTTTTCCGTGCGTAAAACGCTGGATTTTGCCGTCTCATCCCCATAGCATACCGCCATAGACGAGCGGGGGTTTAAGGCATGATTGACGCACAGGGTTGGGCAAAAATTGACGCCGCCGTTGATGAGGCCATGGCGCTGCCCATCGAAGGGCGGACGGAATTTCTGACACTGCGATTTGCCGATGACGCGGAAACGTTGACCGCCGCTTTGCGTGTGGTGGGCGCCATGGATGCGGCGGAAGATTTCCTGGAACCCAATGGCGACGGCTCGCCCACGCTTGTCATGGAAGCCGCAAGCGAGGGCGGCCGCTTTGGCGCGTGGGCCGTGGAGGAGGAACTCGGCCGCGGCGGTATGGGTGTCGTCTATGGCGTCGCCCGCGTGGACGGTGGGTTTGAACAGCGCGGAGCCTTAAAGCTCATGCGCGCCGACGGGGCGTTGGACACGGCACGGTTTGAGGCGGAGCGGCAAGTGCTGGCGCGGCTTGACCACCCCGGCATTGCGCGGTTGCTGGATGGCGGCATTGATGCCGAGGGTCACCCGTGGATGGTCATGGAGCGGGTCGATGGCGTCCCCATCGACCAATGGGCGGCGGCCACCGGCGCATCATTGGAGCAACGCATCGCCGCGATGATTGCCGTGCTGGATGCCGTAGGGTCCGCGCACCGGATGCTGGTGCTGCACCGCGATTTGAAGCCCGCCAATGTGCTGGTCGATGGCGAGGGGCGGCAGCGGGTCATCGATTTCGGCATTGCCAAACGTATGGACCTGACCGACCAGACCGCTGAAATGCTGCCCCTATCCGCGCCCTATGCTGCGCCGGAGTTGTTGACGGGTGCGCCGGTTGGCCCGCCAGTCGATGTCTATGGCGCCGCCGCGATGCTCTATGAATTGGCGGCAGGTGTTCCGCCAATCGACCTGTCGGGGATACCCGTTGCGTTAGCCATTGGGCGGATCTTGGATCATGAACCAGCGCGGCTGACCACTATGTCCAATGCGCCTGTGCTGGCCAAGGCACCCAAGGCTTTGGTCGCCGATTTGGACGCGATACTCGCTAAGGCGCTGCGCAAGGATGCCGATGCGCGTTACCCGACGTTGGAGGCATTGCGCGCCGATTTGAACCGTGCTTTGGAAGGCCGCACCGTGGCGGCGCGAGCAGGGGATCGCACCTATCGCATTCGGCGCGGACTGTGGCGCTCCCGTTGGCCCATTGCGGCTTCGGGCGCAGTGTTGCTGACGCTGTCGGGCGGGTTAATCGCGACCAATATACAAAGGATTGAGGCCGAGGCGGCGCGCGATGCCGCGTTGGAGGAGGAGGAACGCGGCGAGGCTGTTCGGCAATCGCTGTACTTGATACTCGCGGAAAGCGCCGAATTGGCGGGCGGCGATTCCAGCAGTCGTGATGTCCTAGACCGCGCGACGCAGCGGATTGTGGATGAGTTTAAGGAAAAGCCGCAGGACACGGCACGATTGCTCCATGCGCTGGGCGAATTGCATTTCTATCTTGGCGATTATGAGGCAGCGGTGGCGACCTTGACGCCCTTATTTGCCGACAAGACCGGTAAACTTCCACCTGAAATCATCGCGGCGGCGCATTATGACATGGCGCAGGCGCAGGTGCGATTGGGGCAGGTTGATGAGGCGCGCGCGCATTTGGTGGCGGCGCAAGCGTTTTGGAAAAGCGACCCTGTAAAATGGCGCGCGAAGCTGATCGATAGCCGATTGACGGAGGCGCAAATTTTGCGTGCCACCGATCCGGCGGGGGCCGTCGCACTGCTCCGTTCGGCGGCAGCGGAGCATGCAGCGATCTACGGAACCGACAACCGGTTGGCGGGCATTTTTCAGGCGAATTTGGGCGTGTCATTGCAAGCCGTTGGCGATTTGGACGGTTCGTCGGTCGCGCTTCGCAAGGCACAGGCGATTTGGTTGAAAATCGGGATGGAGGAATCGCCCGATGCACTTAATACGCTTAACAATCTGGCGGCGATTGAATTGCTGAGAGGCAAGCCTGAGGTGGCGGAGCCTTTGTTTGCCGATGTTGTGCGGTTACGGCGCAAGTTGTTCGGTGGGTCGGGGGCAACCGCGGCATCCTTGTCGAACCATGGTAAAACATTGTTGCAATTGGGCCGCGTTCCTGAGGCTATTAGGGCGTTGGATGAGGCCGTGATTATGGCCGAAAAGTTCACTGGCGCCGGGTCAATGCACCATATCGCCGCGCTCTCCGGTCTGGCCGATGCACAGGTGGCGGCGAAAATGCCGGTGGCGCTACCCACGGCGCGGCGAGCGGTGGAGGCGACGAAATTGGGCAAGGCCCCGCCGCCAGCGACCGCGATGGCCTATCTGTCCTTAGCGAAAGCGCAAAAAGCGGCGGGCGATCGTGCCGGTGCGCGCGCGTCATTAAAAGTTGTTGAAGAAATGCTGCCCAGTCTGGGGCCGGCGGGTGCGAGATTGGCCGAGGGAGCGAAGCAGGTGCGCCAAGGCCTATAAAGCCGCAACCTCGCCATCGTTCATATCGAGCAGCAGCAAGGCCTTCGCCTTCACCCAATCGCGGCGGATGGTGCGTTCGTTGCAGTCAAGAAGCCCCGCGATTTCCTTTTCCGCATAACCGCCGAAAAACCGCATTTCGACAATTTGTGCAAGACGTGGGGACACGTCTTGCAACCGATCAAGCGCACCATCGAGCGCGACCAACCGATCGTCGCTTTCCCAATATACGGGCATATCCTCATCATAATCCGCCATAGCCACCCCGCCGCCGCGTTTGGCGGTTAGGCGGGCGCGGGCGTGGTTGACAAGGATTTGCCGCATCGCGCGCGCGGCGGTGCGCAGGAAATGCGCCTCATCCGCAAAGCCCTCAACATTGCGCAATTTCAGAAAACATTCGCTGACCAAGGCCGTGGCCCGCATCGTTTCGCCCGCACTATACCGCCACCGCAGATCGCGCGCGATCCGCTTTAATTGCGGATAGAGCGCGTCCACCAAGGCTTGCGTGGCCGATTGGTCGGTGCCGTGCGAATCATCCTTATCCATCACGGCCACGCTAGCCGCGCGATTTCGCTTTGTCATCGCGTTACCCGCTGCGGCATCAATATAACCGCCGCATTTGCGGATTCGCCGCATGTTGCGACAGCCGCGGTACGGTCGTCACACCGATGTCCGCACTGAAAATTGCAACCCCTAATAGGCCGAACGGTGGACATCAAAATCAAATCTTCCTCCATAACGGACTGATTTATTATGCGCCATTTGTGGTGAAAGTCACAAAATCATGTAAACTTGCTCCGAATCAGATGGGGTAAATGATGGGGTCTGGGGTCAATCGCCTCGACATGAATGGGGGTAAGGGCAGGCGACGACCATTGGTCTTGCTGTTCACCGACATTGCCAACTCGACGTCTTTGGCGTCGATGATGGAGCCGGAGGATTATGCCGACCTGCTGACCGAATTGCGCACTGCGTTGCAGAACGTTTTGGAACACTACGCCGGACAATTAATCCGCGTGGATGGCGATGGTGCCTTGTGTATTTTTGGCATGGATGGCGGCGCGGAGCATGCCGGTAAGCTGGCGGCATTGGCCGCGTTGGCGTTCCATGTAAAGGTGGCAGAGGTCGCGCGCGCGCGCGAGCTGAAAGCGTTGACTATGCATAGCGGCATTCACGCAGGCACGGTGCTACTTCGTGATGGGGACTTGGTGCGCGGCCGTTATGAAGTTATCGGTGACGCCACCAATATTGCCGCGCGACTGTGTGATGCGGCTGGCTCGCAAGAAGTCTTGATAAGCGTTGATGCCCTTAGTTCAGACGCGGGTCATTTTGCCTTGGGGCCACAGCGTGTCGTGACTTTGCAAGGCGGGGAAGGCGGGAAAGGGCGGCGCGTGACGGCCCATGCAGTAACCGGGCTTGCTGAGGCTGGGCCAATGCTAAATGACACAATATTCGCTCCCACAACGCCACTATTTGGGCGCGATACGGAATTGAACCTCGCCCGCACTTGGTTGCGCGAACCGTCCGGCAACGCCCCGATTTTCTTCGTTCAGGCGGAAGCCGGCGGCGGCAAGTCGCGACTGCTTGCAGCAATAGCGGATGAGGCGCGCGCTTCCAGATTACGTGTTCTCCATGGGCAATGCGAGGAGGATTTTCTGGCCGCGCCGTTGCAACCGATGACGCAACTGGTCCGCGAACTGGGCGGTGATTTTAGTCCATCGGCGGACCTGTGGGCGATGCAAGAGGCGATGAAATTGGCCATTGTCCAATCGGCTGGGCAAAGTCCATTTTTGATGATCATTGATGATTGGCAATGGGCGGACGATGCCACCAAGCGCTTGGTGGAACAAACGATGGCAAGCGCACATGGCCATATTCGGTTGCTTGTGGCATCGCGCACGCATGATGGTGTATTAAACGGGCGCAGGCCGGAATGGACGGTTGGCCTACAACCGTTGACGCGATCGGCAACGGCGGCCTTGGTGGCCGCGTTGGCTCCGCAATTCGATGGCCAAAGCGCGAAAAAAATTCATGCTCTTTCTGGGGGAAACCCTTTGTTGATTGAGGAGCTTTGTCGCGACCCTGATTTTCTTCAATCGGACGGTGCCGACGGTAAGGTTAGCTTTCGTGTGGCGGCGGTGGTTGAACGGCGGGTAGCTGCTTTACCGCCTGAGGTGGTCAATTGGTTGGAGCATCTGTCCGTTTGCGTTGGCGCACTGCCAACATGGGTTTTAGCCGTTTTGGTGGATCATCCGCGCAAAGCGGTTCCGGACATGCTTCAAACCTTTGCTGACATCGATTTTATCCATCAAGAGCACAGGGGCGTCCCGCATGAAACGCTGTTGCGGTTCCGACATGCGCTTTTAAGGCAGGCGGTGCAAGATCGAATGTCTCCGGACCGGCGGCGCACGTTGCATCGTAAAATCGCCGACTTCCTTGTGAACCGCCCGGATTTGCTGTGCATTGAGGGGCGTAAGGAGAAACTGGCCCACCACTTCCTTTCATCAGATAATGATCAGGGGCTGCACTATGTGCTGGATGCGGGCAAAGCCGCGATGCAGGCGGGCTCGATTGACCGCGCGTTGGGCCAATATCGCCGATCCATCGAATTTGCCCATCGCAACCGGCACGCGCGTGACGAAGTCACCATTTTGCGCCTTGCCAATCGGTTTGGATCTGCGGCCTTGTTCGACCCGCACTTGGAACATTTTGGTCCGCTGCATCAACTGAGCGCAATAGCGGAGCAGCAGGGGTTGAGTTCGAGTAAAGGTCGCTTGCTCTATTGGCTGGCGTCATTGCATTACGCCACGGGGCGACCAGATGAGGCCCAATCGGTGCTCGACTTGCCCGACTTCGCCCAAATGTTCAAAATAGCCGGATTGCCGCAGGAGTTGGTCATTGCGCTTCATGGGCAATTGGGCGTGCTAAAGGCACAACATAGGTTGGCGGCCCGCCAATTGAACGCAGCGATTTCAGGTTTGGAAGTTTTGGCCGATCCGGCCTATGATAACAGCTTGGCCTATATGATTTTGATGCGGGCACAATTGCGCGGCGAGCAAGGCCATTTCGCAGATGCTGCGCGTGATTTCGATCACGCGGAGCAGTTGCTGCAGGACAAGGAAGAGCCACTCTACGCTTCTATTCTGACGCAAAAGGCGGGTGTTGCCGTTTGGGCGGAGGATTATGCGAAAGCCCGCGACTATGCCGCCGCTGGCCTAAACCATGCCGATCGCGCGGGGTCGCGTTATTATGCTATGTTAAGCCGCGCTCTGGATGCCGTCGCGCGCGGGCATATGGATGGGCAAGGGGAGGCTTTGGCTGAACTGGAGCAATGTTTGCGCTGGTCCGCCCAAACGCAAAGCGGTTATACGCTCTCGCTCATACACAGTTGGGCGGCAGAACTTGCATTGCGACTGGGCGATATTGCGCGCGCGGACTTCCATGCGCATTCGTGTATCGCGCAAGGGCGGCATCGCCTCTTTTGGGGCGCTGCCGAGGCATGGCGGGTGCGTGCGGCGTTGGCGAAGGATGAGGCAAAGGCGATGCGCGCGCTGCGTAATGCCTATACCCACGCACGCCGGATGGTCAGTATCCGCGACTGGGCCGCGACGATGGCGGCACATAGCGCGGTATGCGCGCGCTTTGGTGATGAAGCGAGAGCCGATGAATTGCACCATTGGGCGATCACGATGCGCAGTGCCATAGGACTTCCTGTCGCCCGCTTGCGGTTGGTGGCGGAACCCGACGCGCGACCGCATGCCGCAAAAGTAAGGGCCTCTGCGTTTTAATCCGCTTTAGCCGCGCACCAATGCCAACGCGCGCTCCGCATATTCGGTGCGGCAAATCAGCAGGTCGGGCATATAGGTATCGGCCTGATTATAGACCACAGGCGAACCGTCTACGCGGCTGATATGCAATCCATGCGCGGCGGCAACGGCGGCGGGCGCGCAGCTGTCCCATTCATATTGCCCGCCGGTGTGGAGGTAGATTTCCGCCTCCCCGCGCACAATCGCCATCGCTTTAGCGCCAGCACTGCCCATCGGCACCAATTCAGCGCCTAGCTTTTCCGCGACCATCACGGCCTCTGCGGCGGGGCGTGTGCGGCTGACCACCATGCGCGGCACAGCGGCGGCGGCGGGCAGGGGGTAGGTTTGATCCGTGCGCAACACTTCGCCGAGGCCGGGCAGGGCGACTGCGCCAATGACGGGGACGCCGTCAATGGCCAAGGCGACGTGCACCGCCCAATCAGTGCGTTCTTCACCATATTCGCGGGTACCATCGACGGGGTCGATAATCCATACGCGGGATTTGGATAGGCGCTCCGCATTGTCCTTTTCTTCCTCGGACAATAGGCCGTCGTCGGGACGTTGTTCGCGGATGGCGTGGCATAGGAATTGGTTCGCGGTCTGGTCCCCCGCCTTGCCAAGGGCCTTGCCGGAAAACACGCCGGATGCGCGCACTTGGCAAAGGATTTTGCCCGCTTGTTCCGCCAAATGCGCGGCGAGTTCCGCGTCGTCTTGGATGATAGTCATGGCAATTCCTTAAATTTCGGCAGTAGGGTCAGCAGGCTTTGCGAAGCCCCATTTGACCGCGCTCCACGCGCGTTCGTGGAAATAATAAAGCACCATTTTGGTCAGGACTTCGGTCAGGGCAATCGCGCCCGCCGCCTTTGTGCTGCCGGTGAAAAACCAGCTAAGCACAAAGGTGTCGATGCTACCCAAAACGCGCCAACTGATGGCTTTCAAAACCGACCGTTGGTGCGATTCCTGGCCGCTGAACAGGCGGTCAACAATCATTTAGGCGTCGCCCAAAATCATGTCGACAATCATGGTCGCGGCGTCTTCTGGCGTCATCGCAGTGGTGTCGATACGGATATCGGGTTGCAACGGTGCTTCATAGGGGCTGTCGATGCCCGTGAAGTTTTTGAGCGTCCCGGCGCGGGCTTTTTTGTAAAGCCCTTTCACATCGCGGCTTTCCGCGACTTCCAAGGGCGTATCAACGAACACCTCGACGAACTCGCCTTCCGCCATCATGCCGCGCACCATGTCGCGTTCGGCACGGAAGGGCGAGATAAACGCGGTCAGGACGATAAGCCCCGCATCGGTCATCAACTTCGCCACTTCACCTACGCGGCGGATATTTTCAATCCGGTCCGCCTCGGTAAAGCCCAAGTCTTTGTTGAGGCCGTGCCGCACATTGTCGCCGTCGAGCAGGAATGTGTGCCGGTTCATCCGGTGCAGTTTCTTCTCCACCATATTGGCGATGGTCGATTTGCCCGAACCCGATAGGCCGGTGAACCATAGCACCTTGGGCGCTTGATTCTTCATTGCGGCATGCGCCTCGCGGCTGATATCCAATGCCTGCCAATGGACATTCTGCGCGCGGCGGAGGCTGAAATGCAGCATCCCTGCGCCCACGGTGCGGTTGGTGATTTTATCGATCAGGATAAACCCGCCCAAAGTGCGGCTGTCGGTATAGGCCTCAAAAACCAAAGGCTTATCGGTCGCGATTTCGGCAACGCCAATGGCGTTGAGGTCCAATGTTTTCGCCGCCATGTGAGAGCCGACGCCGGCGGGGTCGTTGACGTTGACGGTGTATTTCGGCGCATGGACGACCGCCGACACGGTTTGCGTGCCCAGCTTCAACCAATAGGAGCGCCCGACGTGCAGAGCATCGTCGTCCATCCACACAATGGTCGCCTCAAACTGGTCTGATGCCTCGGGCGGGCTATCTGCTGTGGCGATAACATTGCCGCGTGAGCAGTCGATTTCATCGGCAAAGCAGACGGTAACCGATTGGCCTGCAACGGCTTCGTCCAATTCGCCATCCAGCGTTACGATTTTGGTGACGGTTGAGGTTTTTCCCGACGGCAATACGCGCACCGCGTCGCCGGGTTTGACAGTGCCAGTGGAAATAAGGCCGGAAAAGCCACGGAAATCGAGGTTCGGGCGATTCACCCACTGCACCGGCATGCGGAATGGTTTTAACTGGTCGGATTGATTGTCCAGACCCACAGTTTCCAAATGCGCCATTAACGGCGCGTCGGTGTACCATGGCGTATTCGCGCTGTTTTCGGTGATGTTATCGCCCTTAAATCCGGAAATCGGCATGGCGACGAAGGACTTGATACCAATTTCCGCGGCAAAGGCGGTGTAGTCGGCGACGATAGCGTCGAACACCTCTTGGCTGTAATCGACTAAGTCCATCTTGTTGACGGCCAGAACAATGTTCTTGATGCCGATGAGGTTGCACAAATAGCTATGCCGCCGCGTTTGCACCAACACGCCCTTGCGCGCGTCTATCAGGATAACGGCTAAATCGGCGGTCGATGCGCCGGTGACCATGTTGCGCGTATATTGCTCATGCCCCGGACAATCCGCGACAATGAATTTGCGCTTTTCGGTGGCGAAGAAGCGATAAGCGACGTCGATGGTGATGCCCTGCTCACGCTCGGCGGCCAGACCATCGACCAGAAGTGCGAAGTCGATGTCCTCACCCTGCGTCCCCGATTTCTTGGAATCGGCGGTCAACGCCTCCAACTGATCCTCAAAAATCATTTTGGAATCATAGAGCAGGCGGCCAATCAAGGTCGATTTGCCATCATCCACCGATCCGCAGGTGATGAACCGCAACAGGCTTTTATGCTGATGCGTTTCCAAATAGGCATCAATGTCCTCCGCAATCAGGGCGTCGGTTTTGTAGATGGTTTCATCCATGTTTTCATTGCCAGTCATTAGAAATAGCCCTCCTGCTTTTTCTTCTCCATGCTGGCGTCGCCGCCATCTTTGTCGATTACGCGGCCCTGCCGTTCGCTAGTCGTGGTGAGCAGCATTTCCTGAATGACTTCGGGCAATGTCTTTGCATCGCTCTCCACTGCGCCGGTCAATGGGAAGCAGCCAAGGGTGCGGAACCGGATGGAGCGTTCAGTGATTTCGGGCAAGGTGCCCATGACTTTTTCCAAACGCTCCAAATCATCGGCCATGAACAATTGGCCGTCCTGAACATAGGTCGGGCGCGGTGCGCTGAGATATAGCGGCACAATCGCAATGTCATTGAGGTGAATATATTGCCAGATGTCGAGCTCGGTCCAATTGGAAATCGGGAACACGCGGATGCTTTCGCTCTTGGCCTTGCGCGTGTTGTAGAGGTTCCAGAGTTCCGGGCGCTGGCTTTTCGGGTCCCATCCGTGGCTGGCGGTGCGGAAGGAAAAGATGCGTTCCTTCGCGCGGCTCTTTTCCTCGTCGCGGCGCGCACCGCCGAAAGCAACGTCGAAGCCGTAATGGTCGAGTGCCATTTTCAGACCTTCTGTCTTCCACATGTCGGTGTGCAGAGGTCCGTGGTCGAATGGGTTGATGCCGCGGTCCATCGCCTCTTGGTTGTGATAGACCAGCAATTCCATGCCCGATTCTGCCGCCATACGGTCGCGCAGGGCATACATGTCCTTGAATTTCCATGTCGTATCAACGTGCAACAAGGGGAACGGCGGCGGCGAGGGGTAGAACGCCTTACGCGCCAGATGCAGCATAACGGCGCTGTCCTTGCCGACCGAATAGAGCATCACGGGCTTTTCGGATTCCGAAACAACCTCCCGCATGATGTGGATGGCCTCTGCCTCCAACCGTTCCAAATGGGTCAATGTGCGCGTCATGGGCCAAGCCTCTTCATTGCGTTTTCTGTTGCGGCGGCAATGGCACAATCGTTTTGCGCTTGAACCTCCCAAATGGGAGGATATAGTGCGGCGATGCGAATGGACGACGAAGGCCTTATCCAATCCCTTTATAACGGGGTGTTCGAAACACCGTTGTGGGGCGGGTTTCTGCGCCTATTGCTGGCCAAATCGCAGGCGCGATATGCCGTGATGCAGTTCCGGCCAATTGCGGGGGAGGCGGCGCGGGCGTTGTATGTTGGGGCCGACATACCGGCGGAACAGCGCGCGGCGATGGCGCACATCGTGCTGCCTAATGACAGCGCTGCCGCGATTATGCGGGAGGGGCGCGCCTATGCCTTGCAAGAATTGCCCCCCGCCGACGACGGCGTATTGGCCTCGCTTAAACTCGCGCACGGCATCACCGAAATGCGGTGCGTGCGCATTCAGGAACCCGGCGGAGTCGAATTATGGCTTAGCCTTTGGGGCGGGCGAGAGATTGGGTCGGCCACCGCTGCGCTCCTCACCGCATTGGCCCCGCATGTGCGCATTGCCTTGCGCACGATGGCGGCGCTGGACCGCGAACGATTTCGTTCGGCGGTGACGGGGCAGGCGATTGAGAAATTGAAAATGGGGTGGTGCACGCTGGATGACAAATGTCAGATTTTGGAGACGACCGACAATATTGAACAATTGTTCCAATGGGGCAGCCTGCTGCGGCGCGGTCGCTATAATCGTCTCATCCCCGCATCACCGGCAATCGACCGGCAAATGTCGGCGCTGGTCAAAAGCTATGCAGATGGCGAAGGGCGGGCGCAGGCGTTTACGTTGAGTCAAGACCCGTGGGTCGATATGCTGGTCACGCCGATGCGCGACACGGGCCTCGCGCGGCCTAATGCGGCTGCCGTGGTCTATATCAGCGGCGACCGGCGGAGTGAGGCGGACCGGTGCGACCAATTGGTCGAACTATTCGGCCTATTGCCCAGCGAAGCGCGATTGGCATGGATGCTGTCGCAGGCGAGCAGCATAAAGGAAGCGGCGGCGGCGCTAAACCTGACCGAGGAAACCGCGCGCAATTACAGCAAGAAAATCTACGCCAAAACCGGCGCGCGGGGGCAGGCTGAATTGGTGCGCATTGTGCTGACTAGTGTTTTGGCGCTAAGCTGAGAGTTGGGGGCAAACAAGCGCATGGCAAAAATCCTGCTAACATGGGAATTGGGGCTGAACAGCGGCCATGCCGTGCGGCTGGCGCAATTGGCGGAGGCGTTGCAGGCGGCGGGGCATGAGACATGCTTCGCGGTGCAACGGCCCGATGCCCTTAGGCGATGGCGCGGGCAAAGAGGTTTTGCCGAGGTGCGGCAGGCCCCGATTTGGCCCGGCCTGCTGCGCCACAATGATGTGCCCCCATTGCGCGGAGAGCGGAGTTGGGGCGATTTGCTAACCGGCATGGGCATGCACGATTCGGGCGTTTTGGAATATATACTGCGTTGCTGGGACGCAGTGCTCAGCGATAGCGGCGCGGATAAGA
>JBGSSR010000241.1:0-2501 GCA_041736905.1 Sphingomonadaceae bacterium
CCATCCGCCGCAAAGTCACCTTCACCGGCAGTTGGTCCGTGTTGTTGCAAGGTGCAGGTTTTCACAGCGCGCACACCCACCCCAAGGGTTGGATTAGCAGCGCGCTGTATTTGGTCGTGCCTGATGAGGTGGCCGCCAGACAATCAGCGGCAGGGCATCTCGCGCTTGGTATGGCTCCGCAGGAATTGGGCCTGCCGCTTGCCCCATACCGCACCGTCATGCCGGCACCGGCGCGGCAGGTTTTATTCCCCAGCACCCTATGGCACGGCACCCATCCTTTTACAGAGGGTGAGCGTATGACCGTCGCGTTTGATATCGGGCCCGCGGCTTAAGCGGCCAACGCACCCTCATGCTTCAACAACCAAGCCTTACGCTCCACCCCGCCCCCATAGCCGCCAAGGCCGCCGTCGCCGCCAATGACGCGGTGGCAGGGCACAACGATGCCAATCGGGTTCGCCCCATTGGCAAGGCCCACCGCCCGCACCGCCTTTGGATTGCCGATGCGCCGCGCGAGTTCACCATAGCTAATTGTTTCGCCGCATGGGATAGCGCGCAGGGCCGCCCAGACACTGCGTTGAAACTCGGTCCCCCCGGTCGCCAAGGGCAAAGCGTTGAGCGCATTGGTGTCACCCGCGAAATAGGCGGCCAGAGCCCGTTTCGCGCCGCTTTCAACGCCGGCGTCCTCAATCGCCCATTTGCCGCGACCATATTGGCGGTCGGCAAGGCGGGTGAGCCGGTCCTCATGGGTCGCAAATTCTAACGCGCGCAAGGTGCCCTCACCATCGGTGAGCAGCCATAATTCGCCCAATGGGCTATCCATTTTTTCGCGGTATAAAGTGACCATCGTCCGTTCTCCTATTCGTTCAGCGCCTCTGGAATAGGCAGGCCAGCGGTCGCATAATCCGCCGCCTGCGCCATAAAATGCTCCGCCAAATGGGGCGGTACGCGCAACAATCGGTGCGTCGCGGCGTCCAACATCGCCCACGTCGTCTTCGCCTCCACCACCGTGCGACCGTCCTCGCAACGGAACAGCATCCGACGATTGAACCGCGCCCCGCGTGGAGGCTCGTCAATCCATGTCGTGCCCGTCACTGCCTGCCCCAGCGTAACATTGCCGCGATAGTCAATCTCATGCCGAGTCACCATCCACACCGACGCCTCAACCTCCGCCGCTGGAGCATGCGCGCGCCAATGGCTGACCGATAAATGCTCCATCCATTGCACCCAAACGGCGTTGTTCACATGGCCCAACTCATCAATATGCGCGGGTTTAGCCGTGAAGGGCAGGGAAAATATGCGACTCATGTTGGCAACAGATTGGCATATGAGGCGGCCCGGCGCAAGCGTTTCGTTTGCGGTTTGTTCTGCTGACTGGTCGTAAGTTCGTTAGATTGCTTGCCATTTGAGACCAGCGTTTCAATGGCCGCTTGGCGAACAATAGTCATAAAACCAAAGTTTTATCGCATCAGTCCAACGTCTGAACCGAGTTTACGGCAAAACGCCGCCTTTATATGGACCTCAAATCGCTCACTGGCGTTGCACTTATACTGGTTCGCACAGGAGACCGATCATGAAAACCACATTTCTTACAATCACAGCCGCAGGTGCCTTGGCGCTGGGCGGTTGCGCATCGAACTACGCCGGCGAAGGGGCCGCAGCAGGTGGCGCCATTGGTGCCGCCACAAGCGCGGTCACCGGCGGTGACATTTTGGAAGGCGCAGCCGTCGGTGCAGCAGCGGGCGGGGCGATTGGCTATTTTATCGACAAGGACAATCGGTGTGACGGCTATGATCGTAATGGCCGATTGGACGACGATTGTTACGGCCAACGCGGATACCCACGCAATCGTCCGCGTTAATTAGTTAAGGCCGCGTATTGATAGCCGCAGTGGCCCGACCTTAAGGGTCGCTGCGGCATTGCATTCTATGTTTAAGATTTAGCGCCGTTAGCCTCATTTTGCCTCCTATACACAATCAAGCCATTTCACCCGTTATATTTGGGCTTCATCTTGACCAACGACGCGCACGCAAATCAGGCGCTTCGGGGTTATGACTTAAGCAGCGAGATTTCGGACCTTAAATTTGGTGCAATAATGCAGAGCGTAGGCAAAAATTGCACTTCTTTTCGCATCGAAAGTTTGCCGCGCCCTATCGTGAATTCCGGTAATCTGCATTCCCGATCCACCGATTTAAGGGCTATGAAAAGCCACCCCGCCTTGCTAAAGCCGCCGCGCAGGCGCAACCGCCCATGCACCCGTAGCTCAGCTGGATAGAGCGCTGCCCTCCGAAGGCAGAGGCCACAGGTTCGAATCCTGTCGGGTGCGCCAAATCGTTTTCATGCCCAGAAAGGTCGTATAATGCCTTGAAAGGTATGGACAAAATGCTGTTTCGAACGCCCCCTTTTGGGTCATATACAAGCTGTTGAGGAAATGTGAGTCTGACAGCTAGTTTCTTGTCCTCTAGGCGACCATTATTCCATAGATTCCAAGGACTTGCGAGAAA
>JBGSSR010000281.1:0-12849 GCA_041736905.1 Sphingomonadaceae bacterium
GCGGCGAGATCGCGGTGGATACCGAGACGGACGAGCTCGGCGCGATGACCGCGGGCCTCTGCGGCATCAGCCTTGCGCTCGAACCCGGCCTTGCTTGCTATATCCCAATCGATCACCGCGGCGACGGCCTGCTTTCCGAACGCCCCGCCCAGCTCACCCTCGATGACATCCGCGCGGCGCTCGGGCCGATGCTGCTGGACGAGGGCGTCCACAAGTTCGGGCAGAACATCAAATATGACCTGATGGTCCTCGCCCGCCACGGCCTGCCCATGCGGAACTTCGGCGACACCATGCTCATGTCCTACGCGCTCGACGCCGGCACCCGCGGCGGACACGGGATGGATGAATTGTCGGAAAAGCACCTCGGCCATGTGCCGGTCGCGTTCAAGGACGTGTGCGGGGCGGGGAAGAAGGCGATCAGCTTCGCGCAGGTCGATCTGCGCACCGCCACCCGCTACGCCGCCGAGGATGCGGATGTGACATTGCGCCTTTGGCATCACCTGAAACTGCGCCTTGCCGCCGAGGGCGCGAGCCGGATTTACGAAATGGTCGAACGCCCCCTGCCCCCCGTGGTTGCGGGGATGGAGTGCGCAGGGATAAAGGTGGACCGCGAAAAACTGGCGCGCCTGTCCCACGAATTTGCCGAGGCGATTGTGGCGTTGGAAGGCGAAATTCACGAAATGGCGGGGCAGCCGTTTACCATCGGCAGCCCGAAGCAATTGGTTGACATCCTGTTCGATAAACTAGGCCTGAAAGGCGGGCGGAAAGGGAAATCGGGGCAGTTTTCCACCGACCAAGCCATCCTTGAAAAACTGTCCGAACAGGGCGCGCCGATTGCCGATAAGATATTGGAATGGCGGCATTTGTCGAAGCTGAAATCGACCTATACCGACGCGTTGCAGGCGCAAATTAACCCAAAGACAGCCCGCGTGCATACCAGCTACTCCCTTGTCGGCGCGCAAACGGGGCGGTTGTCCAGCACCGACCCGAACCTGCAAAACATCCCCATCCGCACCGAAATCGGCCGCCAAATCCGCGATGCTTTTGTGGCGGATGAGGGCCATGTTATCCTTGCCGCCGACTATAGCCAGATTGAACTCCGCCTTGCCGCCGCGATTGCCGATGTGCCGCAGCTTAAAGAGACGTTCGCGGCGGGTGAGGACATCCACGCCGCCACCGCGCAGGAATTGTTCGGTGAGGTCAACCGCGACACGCGCGGGCGGGCGAAGACGATCAATTTCTCGATTCTTTACGGCATTTCGCGCTGGGGTCTGGCCAAACGGTTGGAAAGCACCCCCGACGAAGCGCAGGCGATGATCGACCAATATTTCACCCGCTTCCCCGGCATCCGCGACTATATGCAGGAGACATTGGCGAGTGTGCGGGAGGTTGGCTATACCGAGACGCTGTTCGGGCGCAAATGCTGGTTCCCGCGCATCAATTCCGGCACCCAAGCGGAAAAGCAAGGCAGCGAACGCGCCGCCATCAACGCCCCGATTCAGGGGACCAGCGCCGACATCATCAAACGCGCCATGGTGCGCATGGGACCGGCGTTGGCGGACGCTGGGTTAGGCCGCGTCAAGATGCTGCTGCAAGTCCACGATGACTTGGTGTTCGAATGCCCCGTGGAGGACGTGGACGCGGCCAGCGCGGTTATTCGGGCCGTGATGGAAGGCGCGGCGGAACCAGCGGTGCGGATTGATGTGCCCCTTGGCGTTGAGATTGGCGTCGGGGATAGTTGGGGGAAGGCACATTGAGGGGTTTAAAACGATTTTCGGTAGCATATAAATCGAGGAAATTGTAGGTAAGCGCTTTACCGATCTAACGGCCATTAACCTGCTATGATAAAACCTCTTTCCGATCATGAACAAATTTCGCGTCTAGTGTTGCAAGGCTACAAATCCATTGCCGAATGCAACATCGAGTTAGGATCACTCAACGTGCTCATCGGCGCGAACGGCGCAGGGAAATCGAACTTCATCGGATTTTTCCGATTGATAAGTCGCATTTTAGATAGCCAATTACAAACCACAGTTGGACTAGCAGGTGGCCCCGATGCGATCATGCATTTTGGAAGAAAAAAAACGGAATCGTTGAAAGCGGAATTATATTTTGGGAACAACGGATATCAATTCACACTTAAGCCGACCCAAGATAATCGAATGTTATTCGAGCATGAGGCTCTTTGGTGGAATATGCATGGCGAATGGAGACCGCATTCTGGTCACTTTGAGACATACGTTGAAAGCCAGAGGGGAAATACTGGTATTTATAGTTACGTTGTCCCTGCCATGCGTAGTTGGAAAATTTACCATTTTCATGACACTGGAATTAGCGCACAAGTCAAACAAATTCACAACATCAACGATAATGATTTTCTTCGGGATGACGCCCGCAATTTGGCAGCATTTCTTCTTCGATTAAAAAATCATCATGAAGAAAATTATTGGCGAATTGTGAAGACAATTCGCTTGGCAGCGCCATTTTTTGGTGATTTTCATTTACGATCGACCGTCGATAACAGTGAAAAAATTCAACTTGAGTGGACAGAACAAGGTCAAGACGAGCCTTTTTCAGCAAGTGCTCTTTCAGATGGAACACTGCGTTTCATTTGCTTGGCAACAGTACTGCTCCAACCAGATGAATTTATGCCGAAGACGATTTTGATCGACGAACCAGAACTTGGTTTGCACCCATTTGCGATAACGGTTCTTGGTGGACTTATGAAATCTACGTCGCAAGAGCACCAGATAATCATTTCTACCCAATCAGTGGAGTTGGTAAACGAATTCGATGCCGAGGATCTCATCGTCGTTGATAAACATGGTGCGGCGTCAACATTTCAGCGCCCAGATACGTCGGTGCTCGCAGAGTGGCTGGAAGAATATAGTTTAGGTGACCTTTGGAAGAAAAATATACTTGGTGGGAGACCAAGCCGATGACGCGGGTCTACCTAATGGTTGAAGGTCAAACAGAAGAAGCATTTGTCGGCGAGGTTTTAGTACCCCACTATGCAGCGATGGGTCTCTATTTGACGCCTATTATTGTAAGCACCAGCGCTGGCCACAAAGGCGGAATGACTACTTACTCCAAAATCAAACCTCAGATTTTGAGGCTTTGCAAACAGGACACAACGGCGTTTGTAAGCACATTGTTCGACTTATATGCCTTGCCCCGAGATTTTCCTGGAAAAACTATGTCATCCTATAATAATTTTATAAGTGGACATACAAAGGCAGACTTTCTGGAAGCGGAGATGGCGAAAGATATTGGGCATGAAAATTTCATTCCCAATTTGCTAGTTTATGAATTTGAAGCGTTGCTTTTCAGTGAGGTGGATGCATTCGAACAGTGGGTTGATGACGATAATATTTTGCAACCCTTGCGGGAAATAAGGTCTAGATTCGATCCAGAAGAAATTAATGACAGTCCGCAAACGGCGCCATCAAAACGCATTTTAAGTGCAATGGCCGGATACCAAAAAACGTTTCACGGCCCATTAATTGCTCATGATATCGGCCTCGATGTGATACGTGCTCATTGCCCCCACTTTAACGAATGGCTGGCGAAGATCGAGAGCCTTTTATAAATTTTTTCTGAATTTTTAAGTATACCTACCCCCCAATCGCCAACCGTTCAATCAACCCCTCAGCCAAACCAAACCGGAACCGAAGCACAATCGGGCTGCCCGGAAAGCGCCCCGCGACTTCGCCGGTGACCACCACATCCGCGCCGTCGGCCTCGACATTCTGCACGGTCACTTGGTCGTCATAGGCGGCGGTGGAGGCCTCAACCCAAGCGGCGATTTCACTTAAGCCGACATGGTCCTTATGCTCATCCTTCACCACGGCATGCGCGGCAAAGCCGGACACGGCCAGCGCGAAATCGCGGGCGTTTTTGCCGGTGAAATAGGCGTGGACGGATGCGGGCAAATGGTCGGTCATCGGGGGTTCCTTGGCTCTTACGGTGGGACACAAATAGGGGCGGGCGGCGCAGGGTGCCGCGCTTCATACCAGATGGCTACCCCGCCTTGCTTTGCAAGGGGCGCCCTGTATAGTTACGCGGATTACCTTATACGCCGCCCATACCATCGCCCAGCCATAAGGACCGTCCCATGCCCTTTACCCCCACCATCAACATGGTCAACACCGCCAACGTGGCACAATCTCAAGTCGATTTGCTGCAAGGTTTGGCGGTAGAGGCGCTCAACCTTTGGGGCGGGTTTCTGGCGGGATCTGCGGCGATTACGGTGCAGATTGAGATTACCACCGCTGTGCCCAGCGGACGGGCCGATGGCACATGGGGCAATGGCCAAACTTTGGGCAGCGGCGGCGGCTTCACCTATGCCTCGGGCGGAGCGGCGTTTGAGTTGCAAGGAAACACGATTGCGGCGGATAGCGGGCCAGACATCGTGATCCGGTTCCACCCCGATTATTTGCTCAATGAATTGTTCCTCGACCCAACGCCTGCCACTCGTGGTGATAACCCGATCGACCGTACCGATGGCTTGTCAGTCATGCTCCACGAAATGGGCCATGCACTCGGGTTTACTGGATATTATAATGAGGCGCAGAATAACTTCTTTGCCAACTACCAAACCCCGTATGACAGCCGGTTGGTGCTTATCAACGGGGAGGTATATTTCGACGGACCGAACGTGCGGGCCGTCATGGGCGGGCCGATCCCGCTGACCGACGACAATTACACCCATTACGGAAACAGCAACGAATATCCGGGCTTTACCAATGACCCGCTGGTCGGATTGATGAACGGCGTGGTGTTCTATCGCGGGTGGAATTATCAGATCAGCGATCTGGATCTGGCCATCATGGCCGATTTGGGGTTGGGCACATTCCGTTGGGATATACTGGACAACCCGTTCCTGACCGCCATGCGCGGCGGTCAGGGGGAGGACCGGATTACTGGCGGTGCAGGCAATAACCTGCTTCAAGGGGATGAGGATAACGACATCGTGAATGGCGGCGCAGGTGATGATACCATTTACGGCGGGACAGGCGACGATATCTTAAACGGCGGTGATGGCATCGACACCATATATGGCGATAATGGCAATGACACCGCCAATGGCGGCAATGGTATCGACTTTCTCTATGGCCTTTCAGGCAATGACGTGCTGACCGGCGGCAAGGACGACGATGTCTTGAACGGCGGCGATGGTAACGACCGCTTGGATGGCGGTGCCGGATTTGATTACATGACGGGCGGCGATGGCGATGACACCTATTATGTCGATTCCGAATTTGATGGCATCAATGAGGATTTATATACCGGCATTGACGAGGTGCGCAGTTCGGCCAATTTTACTTTATTCGACAATATCGAAATTTTGCGCCTCGTCGGAACAGCGACAATTGGCACAGGCAACGCGTTGGCCAACAGCATTTTTGCAGGCGGCGGCCTCACCACATTAAGAGGCATGGATGGCAATGATACCATCTATGGTGGCGGCAATATCGACACGATGTTCGGCGGCTTCGGAAATGATACCCTGTTCGGGAAGAACGGCAATGATGTCCTGAACGGTGACGACGGCGACGACACAATACGCGGCGAAATCGGCTCCGACACAATCAATGGCGGCGCAGGGAATGACACCACCTATGGCGGCGATGGGCAGGACGTTATTCACGGCGACGATGGTAACGACTTCCTGCGCGGGGAGGCGCAGATTGACACGCTGTATGGCGATGCAGGTTCGGATACTTTGCAGGGCGGCGATGGCAATGATGTGCTCTATGGCGGGTCAGGCCGCGATATTTTTCAGGGCGGTGCGGGGAACGACAGCTTCTGGTTTTTGGAGGGCGATTTTGCGGGCCTCACCAATGGCACCGCCGACCGGATACAGGATTTTGTGCAGGGGGCCGATCGCATCCGGTTGAACCTCATCGACGCCAACACTTTGGTCGCGGGCGACCAAGCCTTCGCCTTCATCGGCACGACAGCATTCAGCAACGTCGCGGGCCAATTGCGCTACGTTCAGTCGGGCGGTGTGACCCTAATTGAGGGCGATACCAACGGCGACGGCGTTGCCGATTTCGCCATCGCGCTCACTGGCAATATCAATCTATTGGGGAGCGATTTCACGCTTTAGTATATTGGTGTAAATCAGGGATGGCGGTGCGCCCCATGCCACCATCCCCCTTGACGCGCCGCGCCTGCTCGGCTTGAACATGGGAATCATTTCTCCCATTGGATTTTCCATGACCGATAACGACGACCTAAAGGCGCTTATCCGCACCATCCCGAACTTTCCAAAGCCCGGGGTGAAATTCCGCGATGTTTCCACATTATTGATGGACGGGCCCGGCTTTCGCAACGCCATCAACCGCATGGCAAAGCATGTGCCAGCTGACACCGCGCTGGTCGCGGGGGTGGAGGCGCGTGGCTTTATTGTCGCCGCCGCGCTTGGTTACGCGTTGACCTTGGGCAAGATTATGTTGCGCAAGAAAGGCAAATTGCCCGGCGATGTCGTCGGCCTTAACTATGCGTTGGAATATGGCGAGGACCGATTGGAAATGCATCGCGGCGCGGTGCAGCCGGGGCAGCATGTGGTGCTGGTCGATGACCTGATTGCGACCGGCGGCACGGCGATGGCATCGGTCGAATTGTTGCGCAGCCAGGGCGCGATAGTCGAACATGCGTTGTTCATCGTGGACCTGCCCGACCTCGGCGGCGCGGAGCGATTGCGCAAGGCGGGCGTCAAGCCGATGAGCCTGATGGCATTCGAGGGCGATTAGGGTCATGAAAACTATCGTCGTCATCGCTGCCCTAAAAAAAGAAGCCGACGCGCTTTATGCCGGAAAGGGGGAGGAAAGCCAAGTCGAGTATCTGACCGTCCGCTCCGTCGCACTGCCCCGTGCAACCGTCCACATCGCTGAAACCGGCATTGGCAAAGTCAACACAGCCGCTGGCGCCATGCTGCTCATCCAGCATTTTGGCGCGGAGTTGGTCGCCATCACCGGCACATGCGGCATGATCGGGCAACGGGCAGAGACGTGTTTCTGGATCGCGGATGCAGTGCAAAGCGATTATGGCGCGGAACGCCCCGGCCATTTTGAGCATTACACGGCGGGCGAGTGGCCGCTTGGCCCCGCGACGGTAACACCTTTCACCGCGTTGAAAGACCCCGGCGTCGGCCTGCCCCATGCGCGCATGGCGAGCGGCGATGCCTTCATCGAATGTCCGGTAGAGGCGCGGTTCCTGTCCGAAGGGCTATCCGCCGACATCGTCGATATGGAATCCGGCGCATTGGGCCAAGTGGCCGCGCGGCTGGGCGTGCCATGGGCGGGGATTAAGGCCACCACCGACGATTGCAATACGAACAGCGTCGATAGCTTCCATACCAATTTGGTTGCAGCGTCTGAACGTGCAGCGGCGGCGATGGAACGGTTCTTAGGTGGGCTATGATCGCGCGGCGGGCCTTGATTGCGGCCCTGTTGCTGCTGTCCATCACCGCCTGCTATCGTGTCAAATACAGCGATTACGCCGAATTCGCGCGTAAAGAGGCCAAACCCTTGGCGCGATATCAGGGATGGCTCTCGCAGCAAGGCCTTCTGGACGTCGTGGCAATGGAGGGCCTAACCCGCTCCGCCACCGATTGGCGGAAATGCAAGGGGCAGGCCTATGCCGTGCCGCCGCGCGAATATTGGCCCGCGATTGCGCCAACGCTCCGTTTGCTGGAAACTGAGATCAAACCCTTGGTCGGTCCCGTCCGCGTCGATAGCGGATGGCGCAGCCCCAAAATCAACGAATGCGTCGGCGGGGCAAAGGCCTCCAAACATATGAGTTATCAGGCGTTGGACCTGTCCCCCCTCACCGACATAACCCGCGATGAATTGATTGTGCGCCTCTGCACATTCCACCGCGACCATGGCGCGAAATACAACATGGGGCTGGGTATCTATAAAGGCACCCGTTTTCACATCGACACCGGCGGATACCGCCGATGGGGCGCAGACTATCGTAGCGCGAGTTCGCCATGTACGGCGTTTGATTAATATGAAATTGCCCTCGCAACTGACCCTAATCGAGCAACCCGACCACGCGACCCTGACACGCATTTATCGCCTGCGCGCGGAGGCGTGGCGGTCGCGGTTTCCTGCGTTTCCAGCGATGGAGGCGTGGTCCGATCCGCTTGACGATGGCGCGATGCATTGGGCGGTGATGGACGGCGATGAAGTGGTCGCCGCCGCGCGGATGACGATCCATCCCGATTGGACGGCCTTACCCGATTGTGTGCTGGCCGACGGTTATGATGCACCTGATTACGCCGGGCTATTGGCAAGCCTCAACCGGCTTTTTGTCCTAAAAAGCCAAGCGGGCAAAGCCCTATCCGCCCTGCTTGACCAAGTCCGCATCGATCGTGCCCGGAGCTTGGGGTGCAGCCACATCATCGGCCGCACGAACAGCAGCGCGCCGCGCCACCGCATAATGGAGCAAAAGGGCTTTGTCACCATCGGACCAGCACGCGCTTATGCCAATGGCCCCTTGGGTGACTATATCGCCACGCAAAAGGGCGAAGAGCTCATCGTCGCGCTATCTCTATAGGGCCTTTATAAAGCGCCAAAACCGCCACACTACGCTTTCGTGTGTTGCGCTGCACACAAAAATCCGCTATGCGCGCGGCAAATGGCGGGTTGCTGCGGCTCCTGCACTTGACCATCACACTCCCTAAAGGCTCCTTTTATGTCGCTCCGCAATATCGCGATTATCGCGCACGTTGACCATGGCAAGACCACGCTGGTTGACCAACTGTTTCGCCAATCCGGCACATTCCGCGACAACCAACGCGTTGAAGAGCGCGCCATGGACTCCAATGATTTGGAAAAAGAACGCGGCATCACGATTCTCGCCAAATGCACCAGCGTTGAATGGGAAGGCACGCGGATCAACATCGTCGATACCCCAGGACACGCCGACTTTGGCGGCGAAGTGGAGCGTATCCTTTCGATGGTTGATGGCGTTATCCTGCTTGTCGATTCGTCCGAAGGCGCAATGCCGCAAACGAAGTTCGTGACCGGAAAAGCGCTCGCCCTTGGCCTGCGCCCCATCGTTGTCGTCAACAAAATCGACCGCGCCGATGAACGCACGCAGGAAGTTTTGGACGAAGTGTTCGACCTGTTCGTGTCGTTGGATGCGAACGAAGACCAACTCGACTTCCCCGTCCTGTTCGCATCGGGCCGTAATGGCTATGCGTCGGAAGATGCTTTGGCCCGCGAAGGCACGTTGACGCCGTTGTTCCAAAAAATCGTTGACCACGTCCCCGCGCCAAAGGCCGATGAGGATGGCGAGTTCAAGATGCTCGTGACCCTGCTGGACCGCGACAATTTCTTGGGCCGTATTTTGACGGGTCTCGTCCTGTCCGGTTCGGTGAAGGTGAACCAACAAATCCACGCGCTGAACCCCGATGGCAAGATTGTGGAAACGGGTCGCGCATCGAAAATCATGTCGTTCCGCGGCCTTGAGCGTGTTCCTGTCGAAGAAGCCAAGGCGGGCGACATTATCTCCATCGCCGGCATGACCACCGCGACCGTGGCCGATACTATCGCCGAACCATCCGTGACCGAGCCATTGCAAGCACAACCGATTGACCCGCCAACGCTCTCGATGCGTTTCAGCGTGAACGATTCGCCGATGGCGGGCCGCGAGGGCACCAAAGTGACCAGCCGCATGATCCGCGACCGCTTGCTGCGTGAAGCCGAAAGCAATGTTGCCGTGCGCATCACGGAATCCGAGGACAAGGACAGCTTTGAAGTTGCCGGTCGCGGCGAATTGCAATTGGGCGTGCTCATCGAAACGATGCGCCGCGAAGGCTTTGAACTCGGCATCTCGCGCCCCCGCGTGCTGTTCCGTGAAGACGAAAATGGCAAGCCGACCGAGCCCTACGAAACCGTGGTTATCGACGTGGACGATGAACACAGCGGCACCGTTGTGGAAAAAATGGCCAACCGTAAGGGCGAAATGACCGACATGCGCCCATCGGGTGGCGGCAAGACCCGCATCACGTTCAGCGCCCCTTCGCGTGGCCTCATCGGCTATCACGGCGAATTCCTGTCCGACACGCGCGGCACGGGCATCATGAACCGCCTGTTCGAAAAATACGGCCCCCACAAGGGTTCGATTGAGGGCCGCAAAAACGGCGTGTTGATCTCCAACGGCAGCGGCGAGGCCGTGGCTTATGCGTTGGGCCCATTGGAAGAGCGCGGCATTTTGATGGTCTCACCCGGTGAAGCCCTCTACGAAGGCATGATTATCGGCGAAAACGCGAAGCCCGATGATTTGGAAGTCAATCCGATGAAATCGAAGCAGCTGACCAACTTCCGCTCGACTGGTAAAGATGACGCCATCCGCCTGACCCCGCCGTGGAAAATGACGTTGGAACAGGCCATCGCCTATGTCGATGACGATGAAATGGTGGAGGTAACTCCCAAAAACATCCGCCTGCGCAAACGACACCTTGACCCCAATGAGCGCAAGAAAATGAGCCGCAGCAAGAAGGCAATGGCTTAATCCATCATCGCCCGCGCAAACCAAATGCGGTTTGCGCGGGCGAATTGCTTTGGCCCACCGCAAAGTGGTTTAGCCGCTTCTTCGCCTGTGCCCCTGTGGTTCAGTTGCATTTCTTGCAATCAGAACAACGGTTATCGCACTTGAAATGCAGGGGTAGTTGCGCCACATGCAACTCACCCTCTCCCAAGGGATATAACATAAGACGAAAAAGAGAGACCTGATCGGTGTAACCTTGGCTCATGAAGCCACAACAAAAAGGAACATCGAAATGTCCAAATTGATTAGCCTGTCGGCGTCCGTTGCCATTATCGCAAGCTTTGCTTCGATTTTCTAATGGCATTGGGCACGACGGCCCTCTCCCAAAGGCAACAGAAAAGCCCGCCCGCAACGGTGGGCTTTTTCGTTGCCTTATGCTCGTTCGGCGCGCAGCAGTTGCATCATCCGGCGACGCGCACGGATGGCCCCCGCATCGCTTGGCAAAATGAGCGGGCGCGCGTCCCAAAAATCCTCACCCGCCAACCCCTCATGCGCCGCCGCAATCATCGGCTCATCCTCCATCACGAACACTTGGCGGGCCCGCGCCGCTTCTTCTTCGCCGGGCGCATGATCATAAAAATAGTGGCACGTTTCCTGCGTTTCTGGCGTGATAATGTGCGGATTGCGCATAGGCGGGACAACGAAATCGGCCCCGCCACTCCCCGCCCGCGCCATACCAATGGACAAATCCATGCACGATGGCGCGTGCCACCGCATGTGCAGATATTGGTCTACCCGCTCACCTTCGTTCAGCATTGGCTTGGCCCAATCCGGCGGTGTGGAGTCCACCATATCCCAATTGTTCCAAATCGCCCCGTCGTCATCCTGCCGCACCGTTTGCTTTCCAGTGAAGATCGACCCGTTAACCCCGAAACTCTCCCGATGCAGAAATTCGGCGTGGGTTAGGTCCATCAGGTTGTCGGTCATCAACTCATAATGCCCTTTAATGGGCAAGTATCCACGCCATGCCGCACGGTCAGGATCGGACAAATAGGCGAAATCGGGGATGGTCCCCTCATCGGCCAGCGCCGCCTCGCCCGGCCAAAACCAAAGCGCATCATGGCGCGCCACAATGGGCATTGTGGCAACGCTGGCCTGCGGATGGACATCGGGAAAGGGGCTATGCACACATGTGCCCTCGGCATTAAAACCCAGACCGTGATAGGGGCAATGGATGACATTACCGTTCCGCTCGCCCTTGCTCAATTGTACAAAACGGTGTGCGCATCGGTCGCGCAACATGGCGTAACCGCCGGTGGTAAGTTCATATATCAGCCACTTTTCATCCAAAAAGGTGCGCGCCAGAACGCCACCATCTGGCACCTCCCCCACCCACGCAGCCATGTACCAAAGGTTGCGGACATAATCGGACACATGCACTCTCCCGTTTTGTGGAGAGGCGGATATGGGGCGTAAAGGCCGCGCGAATCCCATCCTCTCCCGCCAGAACTCCGGCTTCGATGAAAATAGGCCCGCAGCCAGCGGCGAGTTCCCCCGCGCCGTCCCAAGCGAAGCGTGTGACGCATCCGCTACCAGGCGTGCCGGTTTGTAACCGACAACGCAATGTTAAATTAGAATATGAATTCTTGTCAAGGGCCGAATGGAAGGGCCTATAGCAATTCGATGGCGAGCATCACATCATCCCCCGCACCCACGCCCTCCGCTTTCCGAACAGATGCCTTGATGGGGAGCAGCCAGCCGCCGGATTCCTTATGCGGGAAGATGGAGGTCTCCCACCGCGTGTCGCCTATTGCGGCGCGCGCCTTCACCGCGCCAAATCCGCGACGCAGGCCTCCGTTTTCCAGTCGCCGCATCAACGCGTCGCCGTGGATGGCCTCAGCAGGCGCGCCGGTGATAGTGACGAAATGCCAAGACGCCGCCCCGCCGCCGCTCCATAGCCAGATTTTGGCAGTGGCGGTTATGGTGTCGGTGGTATCGGCGGCACTCACCCCTGCTTCCGCCGAATGGGCACCGGAATGTTGCAAATGTCCGCGCCGCCCGCGGGCCGGATAAAGAACTCATCCTGCCGGTTCGCGCGCGCATTGGCATAGGCGGCGAAACTTGCCCCATTGGTGTCGAGATACTCATAAACGGGCAAGTAGGGGGTCTCATCCCCCATCCGCACCGATAGGATCGGCACGCGCTCCTCCGCGCTTTCATAGAATCCCAACGGCCCCGTCCCACGCGGCAGGCTGGACAGATGCTCAATCCCCTCAATCACCCGGCCTACAAGGGCGATGTTGCGGTCAAGATGGCGCGGCGCATGGCCAATGACGACGTAAA
>JBGSSR010000297.1:0-2013 GCA_041736905.1 Sphingomonadaceae bacterium
CAATGCCGCCGCCGCGCTGGACCTGTTCGCCACCGCCTGCCGTGCGGGAGCGGGCGACCATGCGGGCGCGATTTTGGCGATGATAGAATCGGAGGTGGTGGAGGATGCGGACCTAAGCTCCGTCGTCGCGGCGCTGTCAGAGGCTGTGTTGCTGCGCCGGGGGCACGCCGTTTTGGGCATCGAAAACATCGCCCCCATTGACCATTTGGCGCAGACATTGTGGCGGCGCGTGCTCGCCCTGCTCCCCGAATTGGCCGCCATTCCGGCGGATCAGGCGCGGCCCGCATTGCTGGCGCTCGCCGACTTGCGCGGGGTGATGGAAATTGCCGCATCGGCGCACATGGCGTTCGATACCGAACCCTTTGAGGCGGCACTGGCGCGGTTGGAGGATCAGGAACTGGCCCCTGAAATATCGGGCGCAGTCATGGCCTTTGCGCTTCTCGATGGGCGGGCGGATGGCGCGGCGCTGGACCATCGATTGCGCGGCGAGTTGGCCGCCGCCTATACCAATGCGGCGCAAAGGCTGGCGTTCCTGAGCGGGATTATCGTTATTGCGCGTGAATTGTTGTGGACCCTGCCGCAGATTGTCGCGACGTTGGACGCCATATTGGGCGAGTTGGATGCGGATGAGTTTATTGCGATGCTGCCTCATGTCCGCCTGACCCTGATGCCGCTCGACCCTAATGAAGTGGACCGATTGTCGGGGCTGGTGGCGCAGCGGTTGGGCGTTGGTGGTGACGCACTGTCGCGCGTGGTGGCCATATCGGAGGACGAATTGCTGGCCAACACCGCGCTGGACCGTGACATGGCGCGGATACTACAAAATGAGGGCGTGGCATGAGCGACGCCGAACGCCAACGCCGGTGGCGCCTTGCGCTGGGCCGCTATGCCGACCGCGAACTCAGCAGCGAGGGCATGAGCCGCGCCGACCAACGCGCCGATCGCGCGATGGATTACCTTTACGCCCGCGAAATGGAAAAGCGCGGGATGCGCCGCGATAAGGGCCGGGGGAGCGGCGGGTCGCTGGATCCCAGCCAACTGACCACGCTCGGCTGGCTCAGCGAATTGCGCGACCTGTTCCCGCAATCGGTATTGGAAACGGTGCAGGCGCACGCGATTGACAATTTGGGCATGTCCGAATTGCTCTCCGACCCCGGCGTGCTCGACCAATTGGAGCCGAATGCGAACCTGTTAAAGGCACTCATCGCCTATAAGGGCATCGCGGATGAGGGTGCGCAGGCGAAAATTCGTGAGATCGCGCGCAAGGTGGTTGAGGACACGATGCAACGGCTAAAACCCAAGGTGCTCGCCGCCTTATCCGGCAAGACCGACCGTTTCCGCCGCAGTCAGATGAAGTCGATGCGCAATTTCAACTGGCGCGGGACCATTCAGGACAATCTGAAACATTATGACGCCGAGCGCGGGCGCATTGTGGCGGAACGTTTGCGCTTTTATGGGCGGAGCGAGCGGCGGTTGCCGTGGACGATTATCCTGTGCGTCGATCAGTCGGGTTCGATGCTGTCCAGCACCATTTACGCCGCAGTGATGGCGGCGATATTGACCGCTTTGCCATCGGTGGATGTGAAGCTGGTCGTGTTCGACACATCGGTCGTGGACTTGTCGAGCGAGGCACATGACCCCGTCGCGGTGCTGATGTCCGTGCAATTGGGCGGCGGCACCGACATTGGTGGCGCGGTGCAATATTGCGAGACGTTGGTGACGCAACCCACGCGCACCGTGTTTGTCCTGCTCAGCGATTTTATGGAGGGCGGGTCGGTCACGCGGCTGTTGTCGGCGGTGCGGCGGATGGCGTCGGCGCGGGTGAAGCTGCTGGGGCTGGCCGCGCTCAATGACGATGGCACATCGGTGTATGACCACCAAACGGGGCAGCGATTGGCCGGTGTCGGGATGGAGGTTGCGGCATTGACCCCCGACCGCTTTGCCGAATGGCTGGGCCAGGTGATGGCATGAGCGCAGCGGATGTGGCGCGCGCGATGCAGGCGTTTGACGATG
>JBGSSR010000309.1:0-2307 GCA_041736905.1 Sphingomonadaceae bacterium
TGCGCAAAATGGGCAGCAGCGTGGGCGCAGTCGTGGACTGCCACGCGGATGGCGTCCCCGCCGGATGGGGCGCGCCGCTTTATGCGAAACTGGACAGCGAATTGGCGAGCGCGATGATGAGCATCAATGCGGTGAAGGGCATTGAAATCGGCGATGGCTTCGCCGCCACCCGCCTGCGCGGGGAACAAAATGCCGACCCTATGCGTCCTTCAGAAGATGGTGGTCCCGCCTTCCTCGCAAACCATGCGGGCGGCATTGCGGGCGGGATTAGCACCGGTCAGCCGGTCACCTGCCGCGTGGCGTTTAAGCCGACCTCGTCTTTGCTCATCCCCGTCGAGAGCATGGATAGCGATGGTAACGCGGTCGATGTGATTACCAAGGGCCGCCATGACCCATGTGTGGGGATTCGCGGCGTGCCAGTCGTGGAGGCGATGATGGCATTGGTGCTGGCCGATCAAAAACTGCTCCACCGCGCGCAATGCGGGTGAGGCGACTTTGCATTTCGCAGGGCCGAAAAAGGGGAATTTATGGGGCACACATTACCAGTTCGGACAGCCATTGCCTTAGTATTGGGCGCGATTTCATGGCATGGGTTTGTCGATGGCGGCGCGGTAAGGGCGCAATCCGCCCCCGTTAAGGCGGAGCCATCGCCCCAAGATTCCACTCGCCCCGTTCTGGTGTTTACCCCGCAAGGTGCGGGTCAGTGGCAAGCCGGACGCGGCTTAATGTCCATTCCGGCCTCCACATTGTCGATCCACTATTCGTCGGAACTGGACAATTGGGATGAAAATACGGCGCTGTCCGGTCGGGGATGCGAGACCGCCGGCGTGCGGGCGAATGACGGTCTAAGCCTAATGATTGAAAGCGGCATTGTTACCCGCATTGAGGCTTGGCGACCCAGCAGCGAAGAAGGGACGCTTGGGTATCCATCCTTTACACCGATGATTTCCGGCGCGTTCACGGTCGATGGCCAACCATTTGCTCCTTTTTCTGCGACTGTGGCCGACGCCCGCGCCGCCTTTGGACCGGCGTTGCGTGAGGAACCCCACCCCTATGTCGGGGACGAGGGTAGCTACCTTATCCTCTACCCCGAAAGCACCCCGGGATTTGGCCTGATTATGGAAACCGTCGGCAATGACATCACCAGTTTCCGCGTCGGCAATTCGGAAAGCATTCAATATATTGAGGGCTGCCTCTAAGCCCTAAAAATATATGTCTACATAGTCGGTCAGGCCGTCGCATTTCGTCATGTCCTGCATCCGCCAATATTGCCGCCCCTGCGTGACGCGAAATTCGACGGGACCGGACCAGCGGCAGACGCGGCCGATATCGGGCGAGTCGGTGATGACGATCTCTCCGTCAAACAGGAAATAATCACTGCCGATTTCGGTCACTACGCCGTCGATTTCGACGCGGCCCGTGCCCAAATCGCCAGCGTTCGTGGGGGCTTTGGTCGAATCCTGCCCGCCCTTGATCATGATAACATCGCCCGGTTGCATCACCTCAACAGTGCCGCGCCAGTTCCAGCTAATCCATTGCAACGTAATCCCCTGCGCCCCGCGCAACCGTTCGGCGGCCTTCTGATCAAGGATGCGTGTGGTGAGTTAGTCGTCGTATTCCGCCATTGCCTGTGTGTCTTCCGGCGGCGGGGTCATGCCCGCACTGCTCGGCGATTGTGCCGTGCAGGCGGAAAGGGACAGCGCGGCGACGGATAACAGTAAAAGAGGACGCATGATGAGGCTCCGTATTAAACGATGTCGCCATCATCCGCGCACCGACCGCCACCGTCAATAGCTATACATATGGCATGCAAGCGGGCAGGCCGTTGACAGCAACGCGGCCTTTCCGCAAAGACGCGGGCATGTCACACGCCCATACGCCCGCCCGCCCTGTTAGTTTTTCCGCCTCCGCCCCGCTTAAGGGCACCGTGCGCGTGCCCGGCGATAAGTCGATTTCGCACCGTTCGATTATGCTGTCCGCATTGGCCGTCGGGGAAAGCCGGATTAGCGGGTTGTTGGAGGGTGAAGATGTGCTTGCTACCGCCGCCGCCATGCGTGCGATGGGGGCGTCGGTGGAGCGCAAGGGTGAAGGCACATGGACCGTCCACGGCGTTGGCGTCGGGGGCCTTTTGCAACCCGAAACCGCATTGGATATGGGGAACAGCGGCACCTCGACGCGGCTTCTCATGGGCCTTGTCGCCAGCCACGCGATCACTGCGACCTTCATCGGGGACGCGTCGCTTTCCAAGCGCCCGATGGGCCGCGTCATTGACCCGCTTTCCCAAATGGGCGCAGCGTTTACCGCTGC
>JBGSSR010000037.1:0-7062 GCA_041736905.1 Sphingomonadaceae bacterium
GTGACGTTGTCAAATGCAATCTGCCCCCGCGCCGGTGTCGGAAACTCCAACGGACGGGTAGGGGCGGCAATCGCGGGCTGTGCGCCGCGCAATTCCACCAAACGCCCCGCCGCCGCCGCGCCGCGCACGAGGTCGCCGTACACTTCGCTAAGCGAGGCAAACGCACCCGCGACGAGCCCGCCAATGAGGACGAAGGTCGCCATGGTTCCGGCGGTAATCTCTCCGCTGGCCACGTCCAAGGAACCGAGCCACATAACGCCCAACAGGCCGCCGAAAATCATCGTCACCGCCATGGTGGTGAGCAGCGCACGGATGGAAATCCGCCGTTTCGCGACCGAAAACGTCGCCTCAACAATCCCGCCAAAGCGTGTGGTTTCGCGGCTTTCTTGACCAAAGGCCTGCACAATTTTCATCGCGCCAAGGGTTTCTGAAATCGCCGTGCTGACATCCGCCACACGGTCCTGACTGGCTCGCGAAATCTCCGACAGCTTCTTCGCCACGAACACGATGGGCAGGATGATGATCGGAATACCAATGAGCAAAATCCCCGCGAGATGCGGCGCGAGGTAGAAGAGCGCGGCGATCCCGCCGACCCCCATCAACGCATTGCGCAAGGCAACCGAGATGGTCGTGCCGACGATTTGCTCAATAATCGTGGTATCGGCGGTCAGGCGGCTACTGATTTCCGATGGCCGGTTTTCTTCAAAAAAGCCGGGTTCAAGGTGCATCAAATTCGCCTGCACATCGGCGCGAATGTCGGCGACGACGCGCTCACCCAGCCAGCTGACGAAATAGAACCGCGTTGCGGTGGCCAATGACAGGATGACGATGATGCCCATCATGATACGGAAATAAAAATTCAGGTCAGCGCCGCCATCGGCGAATCCCTTATCCACGACCTGCCCAAAGCCCCATGGGATGGCCAGCGATCCGCCCGCCGCCATGATCAGCGCGATTCCAGCGAAGGTGATTTGCTTCGGATACGCCTTTAGATACGACCAAATGACGCGCAAATTGCCGATGGGGGCCTTGGGCTTTTTGCCGCCCTCTTCCGCCGCGTCCTCATCCGCGAGCGCGGCAAGGCGGCGCGAGGCAGCGGTTGCTTCCAATTCTTCTGGCGTTTGGACGGGAAGTTCAATGGCGGGTGTGGTGTTCATGGAACGCGCTTTAGCCGCTATCGGCGCGGGTGAAAAGCGGGGAGGTTAGGCCAGCCCTAAAATCTTATGCTGCTGTAACGAAAGCCGCCATTTGGGACGTTCCATGACGAACGCCATCGCCGCGGCCAGCGTTGCGGCGTTTGCCTCTGCTCCGCCATTTTGTGCGGTCATATCCATGGGTTGGAGGAGGAAATGGGCGAAATCCCAATCCTCCATTGCGTCGGCATCCACGCCAGCCTGCGGCCAGACGAGTTTGAGTTCGTGCCCGCTGCGCTGAATCACTTCGGATGCGCCCTTGGGCGAAATGCACAGCCAGTCGATGCCGGGGTGCGCCGCCAAAGTGCCGTTGCTTTCCATCGCGATGGTGAACCCAGAGGCGTGGAGGGCGTCCACGATGGCGTCGTCCACTTGCAACATCGGCTCCCCGCCAGTGAGAACGATGAAGCGGTCGGCCTCTCCTGCGCCCCATATGGCAACGCATTTCGCGGCCAGCGTCTCGGCGGTGTAGCGCCCTCCGTTATCGCCATCCATGCCGACAAAATCGGTGTCGCAAAAGGCGCAGACGGCGGTGGCGCGGTCCCGTTCCAGCCCGCTCCACAAATTGCATCCGGCAAAGCGGCAGAATACCGCGCGGCGTCCGGCTTGTGCGCCTTCACCTTGCAGGGTCAGGAAGATTTCCTTGACCGCGTAGGTCACGCGAAAATCTCATAATCGGTAGGGTCGGGTAGGCCGGCATCGGCAAAACCCTTTTGCCGCAAACGGCACGAATCGCACAGGCCGCAATGCTTGCCGTCGGTGGTTGGGTCATAGCAGGACCAGCTTTGCCCCGCATCCAGCCCCAACCGCGCGGCTTCGGCGGCGATGTCCGCCTTGCTCATAAATTGCAAAGGCGCGTGGATGGTGAAGCCATCGGATTCATCCCCCGCCTTCGTCGCGATATTGGCGAGGCGTTCGAACCCTTCGATAAATTCGGGCCGGCAATCGGGGTAGCCGGAATAATCCAGCGCATTGACGCCGATAAAAATATCGCGCGCGCCCACGGCTTCGGCCCAACCCAATGTTAAGGATAAGAAAATCAAGTTGCGTGCGGGCACATAGGTTACCGGAATCCCCGGCTCCACACCGCCCTTGGGCACATCAATATCATCGGTCAGCGCGCTGCCGCCAAAGGCCGACAGGTTCATGGGCAGGACGATATGCTTGGCCACATTAATCATCGCCGCGACCCGCGCCGCCGCCTCCAACTCAATCCGGTGGCGTTGGCCATAATCAATGGTCAGCGCATGGACGGCATAGCCCGCCTCACGCGCCAGCGCGCCCGCGACCATGGAATCCAGCCCACCGGACAGCAGGACGACGGCTTTTTTAGGAGCTTTTTTAAGCGTTTCAGTCATGCGCGACGCGGTAACGAAAAAAAACCGGACCAGCAAGAGATGCTGATCCGGCAAAAAGGTGAGGCTTGTCGTAAAAAGCCCTTAGGAGGAAAGCGAAGAACGGGTCTTCGAGACTTAGATATAGGGAGGATAGGTAAAGATTACCTTAACCATAGCACGATTTTGGCCGCGATTTGGCCGCAAGCGCGCAACGCCCTATCGCAATCGCCAAAAAGCCGCGCTATAGCCACGCGAACACCCTGCCCTGTTATGGAGTTTATATGCCCTCTGGTCTCGCCGCGCTGCTCGACGATATTGCCGTTATTGCCAAAGTGGCTGCCGCTTCGATTGACGATGTGGGCGTGGCCGCTGGCAAGGCAGGGACGAAAGCAGCGGGCGTGGTCATCGACGATGCGGCGGTCACGCCAAGCTACGTCACCGGCTTTACCCCCGCGCGCGAATTGCCGATTATCTGGCGGATTACCAAGGGGTCGCTTAAAAATAAACTCATCTTCCTGCTGCCTGCCGCGATATTGCTCAGCCAATTTGCACCGTTCCTGATTACGCCCATATTGATGCTGGGCGGGGCGTATTTGTGTTTTGAGGGCGCGGAAAAACTCATTGAAAAACTCCGGCCCGAACCGGAACATTCGGTGGCCGAGGACGTCGCCACATTGACCAGCGAGGAGCATGAGGAAACGATGATTTCCGGTGCCATCCGCACCGACCTTATCCTGTCAGGCGAAATTATGGCGATTGCGCTTAACGAATTATCGGGCCTGGACACTTGGTGGCAACAGGCGATTGCCTTGGCCGCCGTTGGCATTGCGGTGACGGTTGCGGTCTATGGCGCGGTCGCGTTCATCGTGAAAATGGACGACATCGGCTTGCATCTGGCCAAGAAAAACAACGGTGCGGCACAGGCGCTGGGCAATGGATTGGTGAAGGCAATGCCCAAATTGCTGACGTTTTTATCGGTGGTCGGCACGGCGGCGATGCTATGGGTCGGCGGCGGCATTATTGTGCACGGCATCGACCATTTCGGCCTGTCCACCATTCCCAATCTCATCCACAGCATCGCCTATGGCGCGTCGCATTTGGTGCCCTTTGCCACCGGATTTGTCAGTTGGCTGACGGAGGCGTTTTTGTTCGGCATTGTTGGCGTGATTGTCGGGATGCTGTTGGTGCCGGTGGGCAAGAAGTTTATTAAGCACTAAACCGCGACCAACCCCAATGCGCGCACGATAAGCGCGACCGCGACAAGGCAGAATACACCGCCGCCGACGCGCCGTATCATTGGCAGCGGCAGCATCTTGCCCAATCGCTCGCGGAAAATTATCGCGGGGAGCAGGGCGATCATCAACGCCATCATACCGCCCACGCCCACCAACACCGGCTGCCCATGGCGCGCGGCGAAGGTGGCCATGAGGAATTGGCTTTTGTCCAGCAATTGCAACGCCGCCATGGTGACAAACACCGCGAACAAGGCGCCATGGCCATCGTCCTTCGGCGCGCGCAATTTGGGCCGCAAGAATAGCATGGCAAGGCCTGCGGTCACGAATCCGGCGGCTTGCAGCAGCATCATGAAGCGCGGATCAATGCTGCCATCCGCAATGGAGGCGTGCAAGGATGCGCCCGCGCCAACGCTGATCACGACGTTAAATGCGCTGGCCAGCAGCACGCCCGCCACGACTTCGCGGGTTTTGGCATAATGCATCGCGACGACGGCGGCGAGCAATTGCGGCGCGTCGCCCATGCTGGCGACCAGCACGGACAGCAGGACTTGAAGGAATATGTCCATGGGTTAGGTGGCGGCCAGAACCATAATCAATAATTCACGCCCCGACGCACGGCCATGGCGGCGAACAACGCCTCCCGCATCGCCGCATCATGCTGCGCCGCATCGAGCGCCAGATCAATCCATTCCTGATAGGCGTCCTCGGCTTGCCGCATCGAATTGTCCTGAAACGCGCCGAACAGGTCGCTTTCCAAACGGCCGAGAACATCGGCGAGCAAGTCCGCGCCGCTCGCCACCGCGACGCTGCGCACGCTGTCCAAAGCGTCAAGGTAGAGGAGCGGGCTGCTGCTTGCCGCGATGTGCCCCAAATCGTCAATCATCCGCGCCAGTTGCGCGCGCGCCTGCGCCTGAAAATCGGCCTGAAAATTTGGCTTCTGGGAATAATGTGTCGGCATGGCCTTGGCCCTCTCATTACGATAAGGCAGGGTCGCAAATTAGGGTTAATTTGGGGTTAAGCACTGCACCAACGCGCCATGTCACCGCCGGTTGCTGGCCCTTGGCTTCTTGCGTCGGCTTGCCAATTCCAAGGGCAGCGATGGCACAATGAGGTCGGGAAAGCGTTGCAACAACCGCGCCTTGCGTTCTTCCGACAAAGTGCCGGGATAGTTCGCTCCAACCGCTACCAAACATTGCGCGAGGCCGCGCAATTGCGATTCGGTTAAGGGATGGGGATAGCTTGCCTGAATATGTGCTAGCATGTCGTCGGGGTGAGGTGTTGTCATTATCGGGGCTCCATTTATGGTGGAGTCGTCGCATCATGCAAAAGCACGGGCTGTAGGAAAGCAATTTCTGCCAAACCCCTTGACATTCGGCGCGCCTTGGCACAGGGCAAGCGCGATTGCGGCGATCTTTGCGCCGCTTTTTTGTTTTTATAGCTTAGCAATTTTAAGGAATGGACCATGGCGAAGCCAGCCACGATCAAAATCCGTCTCGTTTCAACCGCGGACACCGGCTTTTTCTACGTCACGAAGAAAAACCCGCGCAACACCACGGAAAAGATGAGCTTTCGCAAATACGACCCCGTCGTGCGCAAGCATGTCGAGTTCAAAGAAGCCAAGATTAAGTAATCGGACGGGCGCTTTGTTGCGCCCCCATTCGGCTTTGATGGCCTGAACCCGTTAAGGTTGCTGCTTTCATGATTCACCCGCTCGAAACGATTCGCATCCATGGCCATCGCGCATCCTGCGATGGCACAGGGGAGATTCCGGCGGCGTTGGGCCATCCGCGCGTGTGGCTGGAAATCGATGAAAAAGGCTATGTCGAATGCGGCTATTGCGATCGGCGCTTTGTGCAAATCGGCGGCCCGGCGGATAGTCCTGAATCGGCCTAGGCCTGGCGCGGCCAAACTTCGTCGCACAGCCCGACACAAAAAAGGCCCCTTTTCAGGGGCCTTTTTGTTGTTCACGCTAAGCGAAACGCGCTTAAAAATAGGTGACAGTGATGTCAAACGTGCCGCTATAGCGGCCTGAAGCCTGATTGGCTTTCACCGCCAATGTGCCGCCCACGCGCAGGTCCAAAACCCCTGCGCTGTTCAAAAAGCGGGTTACCGGTCCGTTCAATGTTAATTGGGTCACATTCATCGTGCCGCCGCCACCCTGTCTGGTCAGAACGGGTAGGGGGCCACGGGTTACCTGCAACAATTGCAATGGCCCGCCATAGGTCAGGAATTGCGCCGCCGCGCCATCGCTGCCGACTAACGTTGGGCCCGTTGCGGGGCCCGTGCGGGTCCGCGCATCGGTGGTCGGGTTCACCACAACCGTCCCCGCCGATGTGCCGCGTAGAATCGTCCCAAATCTCAGGTCAGAGATGTTAATAATTTGAAGCGGTTGCAGCACATTGGCATTGACATCGGCCTGCTGCGCCTGGGCCATGCCCGGGATGCTCAGCAAACCAAGGCCTAACGCCATGGTCCCAAGGGTGCGCTTATTTGCGCGCTTCAAGTTTGGTTCGTTCCACACAAGTTTGCTAATAGCGTGCCAATCCCCAACAATTCGTTGCGCGCCCGTGGTTAACGCACTTTAACGAAAAATCGCCAAAAGGCGCAGAATTCCGCGATTCAGTCCCTATTATCGCCTTTGCAGGGGTGGACGGGACGGTGAAAAGATATAAAGGTTCCGCTCATGAATGCACTTTTATTGGTTATGGCGGGCGGCGCGGTTGGCGCGGGATTGCGCTTTTTGGTGGGCAAGGCGGCGTTTGCCAGCCTTGGGGGCGGCTATCCCTATGGCACGTTTTTTGTGAACGTTGTGGGCGGATTGGCGATGGGCGTGCTTGTCGGCTATCTGGCGCGCTTTGCCGATGGCGGGGAGAATTGGCGCTTGCTGCTCGGCGTTGGCGTATTGGGCGGGTTCACGACGTTTAGCGCGTTTTCGTTAGAACTCGTCATGATGATCCAACGCGGCGACATGGGCGCGGCGCTTGTCTATGCCTTGGTATCGGTGGCGGCATCGGTGGGCGCGTTGTTCGCTGGCCTAGCGATAGTGCGCCAATTGGCGGTGCCCGCATGAGCGAGGAACAACCCGTGGCCGAGGGCCAACAAATCTTCACCATCGAATCGGACGATAACGACATCCGGCTGGACCGCTGGTTCAAGCGGCATATGAGCGATGTGCCGTTCGCCTTGGTCAGCCGCTGGGCGCGCACGGGGCAAATTCGCCTTGATGGCGCGAAAGTGGACGTGTCCGACCGGATTGCGACGGGGCAGTCCTTGCGCGTGCCGCCACCGCCGCCGCCG
>JBGSSR010000052.1:0-4941 GCA_041736905.1 Sphingomonadaceae bacterium
ACAAAAATGCCCCCTGTTGACCAGAACAGGGGGCTTTTTGTTTTTAAGGCGCAGGGCCTACCAGCCGCGACCGCCTTGATAATATCCACCGCCTTGGCCACGATATTGGCGTTGATCGATGCCCGAAATGTCGAGGCCAACAACACGGCCATTTTGGATTTGGCAGGTGAACTTGCCATTATCCGTGTTGCCATGGCGGCCGTAGCTTTGTTGCACTTGCAAACGGCCCTTGACCTTCAGGCCATAGCGCGTGCGCTCAACGTCGCGGATTTCGGTGACATTGACATAGCCATACCCCTGACCCGCGCGTTGTTCGACAGCGGCGATGCACTTTTCAACCGCACGGCGGCCATTGCCACCCCGGCGATCGTTATAGCCGCGATTGTCATAACCATCATAGCCGTATCCTTGGCTGCCCTCGTAATAACGGTCATTGTCATCGTCAGACGTCAGGATGGCGGCAAGGCCACCGATGATGACCGCTCCGGCAATCACATCGCCCAAGGAAATGCCATCGTCATGCCCGCGACGGTCATCGGCAAATGCGGGGGTCGCCGAACCAACAGTCAAAGCCACGGCAGCGGCAGTGGCGCCCAAGGTTTTGGTAAAATTCTTCATGATCAAATCTCCTTCAATCCAGTCGGAGAAGAAAAGGGTTCCCGACCTGTGATTGAAGGAATAGCGAATCGGGTATGAGTCGAAGCTGAATTACCCTGTCAGTCGCCGTTCAGGAAAATCGACGCTTTCCTGAACGACCGGCCAATACCTCACTGCTCGTCGTTGAACAAACCTGTCCAATAGCCAAGGAAGGCGTAGATGTCGGAATATTCCTCTATCGTTTTATCCGTTGGCTTACCCGACCCGTGGCCCGCACGCGTTTCGATGCGGATCAGGTGCGGTTTCGGGCCGGTATCGGCGGCTTGCAACGCGGCTGTGTATTTGAAGCTATGCCCCGGAACCACGCGGTCATCAGTGTCGGCGGTGGATACCAAAACGGCGGGATAATTCGCGCCTTCCTTCACCGTGTGATAGGGTGAATAGGTCAGCAAGTTGCGGAAATCCGCCTCTTGGTTGGGATAGCCATAATCATCCACCCAATAGCGGCCCGCAGTGAACCGGTCGAAGCGGAGCATGTCCATCACGCCCACAGCCGCGTGCGCTGCGCCAAACAGATCGGGGCGTTGGTTGACCACGGCTCCGACGAGGAGACCGCCGTTGGAGCGACCCTCAATCGCCAATTGCCCCTTGCCCGTAATCCCCTGCGCGATCAGATATTCACCCGCCGCAATGAAATCGTCGAACACGTTTTGTTTGTTGAGCAAGCGCCCGCCATCGTGCCAAGCCTTGCCATATTCGCCGCCGCCACGAAGGCCAGCCTGTGCATAAACGCCGCCCGCCTCCAACCACGCCATGCGCGTGGGCGAGTAGCTGGGCGTCAGGGAAATGTTGAACCCGCCATAACCATAGAGCATCGTGGGATGCCCCTTGGAAAGGTCGAGGTCCTTGCGATAGACGAGGAACAGCGGGATTTTCGTGCCGTCTTTCGACGCATAGAACCGCTGCTCGCTCACATAATCATCGGGATTGAACGGCAATTCGGGCGCGGCAAACACGCTGCGTTCGCCGGTCGCGGTGTTCAGGCGGTAGATGACCGATGGTGAGGTGAAGCCGCTGAACGAGTAAAACGTCTCCGGATTGCCCGCGTCACCGCCAAAGCCCGCCGCTGTGCCAATGCCACCGAGATCAACTTTACCCGCAGGCATCCCGTCCAGCGTCACCATCTCGACCTCGGCTTGCGCGTCCTTCAAATAAGCGAGGATGATTTTATCGCCAACGATGCTGGCCCCGTCGAGCGTTTCGGGCCGCTCGGCCACAATGTCGCGCACGGTTGGCGCGCGACCTGCGTTTATTTCCAGGCTGACCACTTTCAATCGCGGCGCGTCCTTGTTGGTCATGAACCACAAACGGTCGCCAACGCCGTCTACCAGCGACCAATTGTTCTCAAATCCCTTGATAATCGACACCACCGGTGCATCCAAGGCGGCTCCGCCCGCGATTTTGCGGCCATGGATTTCGTAGCGATCATCGGTGCCAGACGACGACGTGACGATCAGCCATTGGCCGTCAGAAGTCACCTCACCCACATGGTTCAACACCGGTTGATCCGGCGTTGCATAAAGGAGCGTGTCGGAGCTTTGCGGCGTGCCGATTGTGTGGAAATACACGGCCTGATTGGTGTTCAGCGCCTGAAACGCTTGCGCGGAATCGGGCGCAGGGAAGCGGGAATAGATGATGCCTTCATTGCCCACCCACTCAATACCGGAGAATTTGACCCATTCAATGCTGTCGGTCATGTCTTTGCCCGTTGCGACGTCCATCACGCGTACGGTGCGCCAATCGCTGCCACCATCCTGAATGCCATAGGCCAGCATAGAGCCATCCTTCGATGGCGACCATTCGGCCAGCGCCGTCGCGCCGTCCTTGGCCCAAGCATTGGGGTCAATGAGCGGGCGGCCTTCGCCCGTCAGGCCATCGCGGACGTAAAGCACACTCTGGTTCTGCAATCCATCGTTGCGCATGTAGAAATAGCGGTCACCCGCTCGACGGGGCACGCCGAAGCGTTCATAATCGAACATCTTGGCCATGCTCGCCTTCAACTGTGCCTTGCCGGGGATGTCCTTTAGGTAAGCGTTGGTGACGTCCTGTTGGCTTTTGACCCATCCAGCCACAGCTTCGGAATTGCGGACGTCATCTTCCAGCCAGCGATAGGGGTCGGCGACGGGGACGCCAAATTGCTCCTCCACCACATTTTCCTCAACCGTCGGCGGATATTGGGGTGCAGGACGGGCGGCAAGTTTCATGGTGTCTCTTTCAGAAGCAGTGTCGGGTGCCGCGGCAGGCGCAGCAGGGGCGGCGATTGCGACACCCTCGGCAGGCATGGTCGCACAGGCAGGCAAAGTGGCGGCAACCGCGGCCAAAGCAACGCCGCGAAGCCAAGGGGCGCGGGCTTTTGAAAACGAAACGGGCATGAAACTTCCTCTCTATGCAGGTCTGGAGATATGCTAGCGTAGTCGGCGAAAGGCGCAAATAAAATTGCGGCGCACGGTCCATTTATGTCGCGTTTCGCGCCGCCTTACTTATCGCTTGGCGACGGCGCACGGCATAACTATAGCAAAACGCATGTGGAAATCGCTCTTTAAGCCGGTGCGCATTGTGACGCTTGCGTTTTTGGCGGCGATTGCGCTCGGCACTTTGGCCTTGATGTTGCCCTTCATGACGTTGGATGGAAAGGGCGCGTCGTTTCTGACCGCGCTCTTTATCGCCACCAGCGCCATTTGCGTGACGGGATTAAGCACTGTCGATACGCCCAATTTCTGGTCCACGGGCGGCATGGTCACCATACTGATTCTCATTAAACTGGGAGGCCTTGGCATCATGACCGTCGCCACTCTCCTCGGCCTGCTCGCTGGGCGCGGCATGAGTTTAAGCAGCCGCGCCATCACTCATGCCGAACGTGGGCGGATGCAGGGGGACGACGCCCGCGCAGTGTTGAAATTGGTTATCAAGGTCAGCTTCGTCATGGAGGCGGCGGTGGCACTTGTCCTATGGCCGCGCTTTGCCATAGCCTATGACATGGGTTGGGGGGAGGCCGCATGGACAGCCGTGTTCCATTCGGTTTCGGCCTTCAACAACGCCGGATTTTCGACGTTCTCTGATAGCCTGATGGGTTTCAATATGGATGGGTTCATCCTGCTCCCCATCATGGCCGCCATCATCGTCGGCGGCATTGGCTTTCCCGTGCTGCACGAAATGAAGGGCCGGTGGAGCCACCCGACCCCGCGCCCATGGACATTGCATAGCAAGCTCACACTGGCGACAACGGCTGGGCTATTGGTCGGCGGTTTCGCTCTGATGCTCGCCACCGAGTGGCATGGCGTTTTGGGCGGTATGAATATGCCCGCAAAGGCATTAAACGCCGCCTTCCATTCCATCACCCTCCGCACCGCCGGGTTCAACGCAGTCGATATGACGGGGTTCAGCGATAGCGCGCTGCTGTTCCAATATGGCTTCATGCTCATCGGCGGGGGCAGCGCGGGGACGGCGGGCGGGATTAAGGTCACGACTTTCGCCCTGCTCGGCTATGTCGTCTGGTCCGAAATGCGCGGCGATAACGACACCAACATCATGGGCCGCCGCGTTGGCCATGGTGTTATCCGGCAGGCGTTGTCCGTGGTGCTTATCGCGCTGGCCATCCTCGCCACCGCGACAATGGTGCTCAGCGCGCTTGAGGATATAGAGGTCAAACATTTGGCCTATGAGGCGATTTCCGCCTTTGCAACTGTGGGCCTATCCACCGGAATCACGGCGCAATTGAGCGCGCCGTCACAAGTCGTCATCATCCTGCTGATGTTCATTGGCCGCATTGGCACCATCAGCTTCGCCACCGCGTTGGCGCTTCGTGCGTCGCGCTTCCAATACCGCCTGCCACAGGAGCAACCCATTGTTGGCTAAGAAAAGCAAAACCCCCGCCACCGCCGTTTTGGTCATTGGCCTTGGCCGATTTGGCGCCGCCGTCGCCCGCAGCCTGCAAACGCAGGGACATGAAGTGCTCGCCGTGGATTATGATGAAGCGATTGTCGCCTCTTTAGCCGATGAGTTTGAGAATATCGCGTCCGCGGACACCACCGACCCCGATGTCTTGCGCCAACTCGGCGCGGCGGAATTTGAACGCGCCGTTGTCGGCATCGGCAGCAATATCGAGGCCAGCATTCTGACTGTCATGGCGCTCACCGATTTGGGCGTCAAAACCATTTGGGCGAAGGCGACACACCGGACGCATGGCCGCATATTGGAACGCACCGGCGCGCATCATGTCGTCTATCCCGAAGAACGCATGGGGATGCGTGTGGCGCGGTTGGTTACGGGCAAGATGATCGACTT
>JBGSSR010000090.1:0-7542 GCA_041736905.1 Sphingomonadaceae bacterium
TCGCTGGCTTCGGCAATTTCAACAATTGGTCGTTGAGTAATCCCAACAACTCACCCGGCGTCGGCAACCGCATTTGCGCGGCGCGGCCATCACGAAGGAGCGCCCGCTCGCTCTCGGGCGGAGCGACTCGGCGCACGCGGACTCCGACGGTGCCCATTTCAGTGATGCCCAATTGCCGCGCAGCGCCTTCGGACAGGTCAATCACACGGTCATTGGCAAAGGGTCCGCGATCATTAACGCGCACCAAAATCGTTTGGCCCGTGTCCAGCCGTGTGACCTCCACATAGCTAGGCAATGGCAGGGTTTTGTGCGCGGCGCTGATGCCTGCAGGATTAAACATCTCCCCATTGGCGGTTTGGTTACCCGCCATTTCCGCCCCATACCAACTGGCATAGCCAACCTCATCATATAGGGGATTGTCCTCGGGCGTGTATGTTTTGCCGCCAACCTCATAAGGTGCGCCGACCTTGACCGGCGTGTCGCTGACTGGTCCTGAAGAATAAGCGGGCTGCGCATTAACCGGCGGCGTATAGGCGGGCGCTGCCCCTGCCCCAACCCCATATTCAGGAACATAAGCGGGCGCAGACTGTTGCGGCGCGGGGGGCAGTTCATTGCCATATTGCGAACCATATTGTTTGGCCGCCCATTGCTTCGCCGCGCAACCTGGCAAAGCCAGCGCGATTATGGCCAAGGCCAATCCGTTATTTACCGATTTCATCCGCTAGCAACCCCACTGTTAAGGCATAAAAATTGGAACAATTATAATCCAATATCACACGATAGTTACTAGTCAGCAAATAGGCGGTCGCATCGGGACCATCGGGTTCCAGCAACGTGGCCATGACGTGGTCCTGCGCCGCCCAATAGCCCGCCTTTGGTGCAATGCCCATCGCGCGCCATTCGGCCATTGATCGCCAATCGCTGTGCCGTTCAAACACACGGGGGCAGCGAGGGGCCGTGATGCCTGACTTTATTACATTGCGGTCGAGTGTTGCGGGAACAGTCACGGCAAAACCCCATGGCTCACCGCGCCGCCAACCCGATTCGACAAAGTAATTGGCAATCGACATCATTGTGTCGGTCTCATTCGCCCAGATATCGGCCAAACCATCGCCGTCGCCGTCCTTCGCCAACCGGTCATAGGTGGAGGGCATGAATTGTGGGAAGCCCATCGCGCCAGCCCAGCTGCCGCGCAGTTTCCAGCGGGGCACGCCGCGCTCAATCATATGCAGCGCGGCGATAAACTCGCCCGTAAAAAACGTTCGCCGACGACCCTCGTAAGCCAGCGTCGCCAGCGCGCTGGGCACGTCAACCTTGCCGGTAAAGCCGCCATAGCTGGATTCCTTGCCGTAAATGGCAATCATAAACGCCGCTGGCACGCCAGTTTCCGCCTCTATCCGGTTCACTATCGGCCTTAATGCGGCCAGTTTCCGCCGACCCAAGGTGATCCGATCTTGCGTTACGTGTTGCCGCCTGTAGGGCGCAAAGTCGGCGATGGGTCCATTTGTTGACCCGCCGGGTTGAGAGCGGTCCAAGCGGATGACGTCGGGAAGATATTCCAAGGTCGGAAGTGTTTCGTCAACCACTCGCGGCGAAATCCCCGCCGCCAATGCTTCCATGCGCAATTGGCCAAGATATTCGGAAAATCCCGTTGCGCTTTGTGCATGGGCCGGTTGCGGGCCCAAACCCGGAGCAAGGCTAAATGCGCTGGATAGGGCGAGGGCGGCGAGCAGACCGGTGGTCAATAGGGGGCCTTTGAGGTGTTGCATTACGCCATGTTAGCCATGATTTGGCAATGGTGCAAAGGCCTTAGTTTACGGCAAGATGGCATGGCACCTCGGTTCGTCCCTAAAAATGCACCGACTGCTTGCATTCGCCCGCGCAAGGCATTAGGCGCAGGCCAATAGGACAGGTGGCCGAGTGGTTTAAGGCAACGGTCTTGAAAACCGTCGTGGGTGGAAGCTCACCGTGGGTTCGAATCCCACCCTGTCCGCCAATCCTTTGCCCTTGGACTGGACTAGCCATCACCCAAATCTGCCCCCTCGCCCGCCCATTTCCTGCGCTTCCCGAAATTGCTGGCGTCACGCCGCACATTGCTCGGGCGCGGTATAAGGAATGGGACCGGTGTGATTTGACTTATGTTGAGTTGGCCGAGGGAACTGCGGTTGCCGGTGTGTTCACGCGAAACGTGTGTTGTTCGTCAGAGGTCGAATTGGGCCGCGAACAAGTGCGATTGGGCCGCGCGCGGGCATTGGTGGTCAATGCGGGCAACAGCAACGCCTTCACTGGCTATCGCGGGCGCGAAGCCATTGAAGCGATTATGGCGCAGGTCGCGGCGCATTTGTCATGCGCGCCCAGCGATGTTTTCGTCAGTTCCACCGGCGTCATCGGCGTGCCCTTGCCGAAGGATAAGGCCGAGGCGGGTGTTCATGCCGCCATGACGTCAATGCCGTGTTCTTGGCAAGACGCCGCCGAAACGATCGGCACGACGGACACCTTTGCAAAAGGCGCAAGTGCCACCGCGATAGTTGGCGATGTGAAGGTGTCGCTTGCCGGTATCGTGAAGGGCAGCGGTATGATCGCGCCGGATATGGCCACGATGTTGGGCTACATCTTCACCGATGCGGCGGTTGATCCTGTTTTCTTGCAGGCCATGTTGAGCAAGGCCAATGCGGGGACGTTCAACAGCATCACCGTGGATAGCGATACATCGACCAGCGATACGGTGTTGCTGTTTGCCACTGGTGCGGCGGGCAATGCGGTGATTACCGATTGGGACGATACGGGTGCGGATGCGCTTTACGCCGCTATACGACAAGTATGCACGGAACTCGCGCAATTGGTTGTGCGCGATGGCGAGGGGGCGACGAAGTTCATCGAAGTGCAAGTCGAGGGCGCCGTTAACGACGAAAGCGCCCACCGCGTCGCCATGTCCATTGCGAACTCGCCCTTAGTCAAAACCGCCATCGCCGGAGAAGATGCCAATTGGGGCCGTGTTGTAATGGCCGTGGGCAAGGCCGGTGAACCAGCAAACCGCGATACTCTCGCCATTCGATTTGGAGATAAATGGGTCGCACAACAAGGACTTGCAGTCGATAGTTACGACGAAGCTCCGGTTGCGACGCATCTAAAGGGTCAAGATATCCGCATCGGTGTAAATCTGAACATCGGCGATGGCTGCGCGACCGTTTGGACGTGCGATTTGACCCACGGTTATATCAGCATCAACGCCGATTACCGCAGCTAAGCGCGGATTAGTGACATGGGCGATATAGATAAGCTCATCCTATTTTTCGTCACTGATTTGTTCATGTGCCTAACCCCTGGCCCAGTGGTCATGGCGGTGACGGCGCAGCAGCTTACCGGCAAAACGCGCGGCACATTGGGGCTAATGGGCGGCATTCATGTCGGCAATTTCATTTGGTACACGATGGTAGCATTGGGCTTTATAACATTGATAAAAAACGGCCCCAATGTTTTTTACATATTGCAAACAGGTGGGTTAGTTTTCCTCCTCTACCTCGGCGTCAAAGCGTTGACTAATGGCGGTGCTAAGACTGTTGAGAGAACAGAGGGCAAGGATGCTTGGTCCGGTTTTGTCACCGGCATTGCCATCCATATGGCGAATCCAAAGGCGCTGCTTTTTTACAGCGTGATCCTGCCGCCCTTTATCGACGCGCAGCAACCGATTTTGCCGCAAATCGCCGCGCTGGCCCTGATAACGGTCGTTACCGAAACCATCGGCATGAGCAGCTATGCCTATGCCGCATGGCGCGTGACCAAATTGGACATCGCTGCGGGTCATGTGCAAATGTTGAACCGTATTAGCGGTGTTATTTTAATTACTGCCGCTATCCTGTTGTTTTGGAGAAGTTTATGACGCCGTCGCCTGCTCTTCATAACGGCGTGGTCGCCGCGCTTCATTCGGTAGCGGAGCGTGTCATTATGCCGCGTTTCCAAAATCTGGCCGCCGCCGATATAGCAGAAAAAACGCCGGGCGACCTTGTGACAATTGCCGATCGCGAAAGCGAAGCGATGCTTTTTGATGCATTGTCCGCGCTCATACCCGAAGCTGTAATAGTGGGTGAGGAAGCGGCCGCGGCAAATGCGTCTATGCTTGACCAATTGGGGGCTCCTATCTGTTGGATCATCGACCCCATCGACGGCACCCACAATTATGCGCATGGAAAGCCGCCCTTTGGCGTTATCATCGCCTTATGTGCAAATGGAGTGACCGAGGCAGGTTGGCTCTACGACCCAATGACTCAGCGTTTGTGCCATGCTTGGCGCGACGGCGGGGCGTATATCAATGGCGAAGCCGTCTCGGCAAAGCCCAGCCCATCGGAACGGCCAATTGCCGCCATTTCGGAGATATTCTTAAGCGCAATTCAGCGCGAAACTCTGCGTGCAGACATTGCGCCGCATTATACGCTTGTCGATATTCCGCGGTGCGCGGCTGAACAATATCCGCGCCTTGTGCTCGGGCAGAATGATGTCAGCCTGTTTGAGCGGGTGTTGTCGTGGGATCACGCAGCAGGAATACTGTTTCTGAATGAGGCTGGCGGTGTGGCGGCGCGGCCCGATGGGCGTGCCTATACACCGACGCAGCATGAGCGCGGATTAATTGGCGCGGCATCGCCTGCATTGTTTGAAACAATGGCCGAACTTGTGCGGCAAACGGACTGGTATAACCTATCGGCCGACCAACGTGCAGTTTGATTGCATCGTCCAACAGTTGCCGCTATAGCGCGCGCTTTCCCGTAGAGCAGCGCGATTGGACGCCAGCGCGTTGTTTTTTAATTTAACGCTAGGAATCGCCCATGTCCCGCCGCCGCAAGATTTATGAAGGCAAGGCCAAAATCCTTTATGAAGGCCCCGAGCCAGGTACGATCATCCAATATTTCAAGGATGACGCCACCGCCTTCAATGCCCAGAAAAAGGGCACTATCAACGGCAAGGGCGTTATTAACAATCGCATTTCCGAGCATGTATTCACCGCGCTCGGCAACATCGGCATCCCCACGCATTTCATCCGTCGCTTGAACATGCGGGAGCAATTGGTGCGGCAGGTGGAAATCGTGCCGATTGAAGTGATCATCCGCAACACCGCCGCAGGGTCTTTGTCGAAACGGTTGGGGATTGAGGAGGGGACCGCCCTGCCCCACACGTTGCTGGAATATTGCTACAAGGACGACGCGCTTGGTGATCCCTTGGTGGCCGAGGAGCACATCGCGTGTTTCAATTGGGCCACGAACGAGGAAATGCAGGACATTTCCGCTATGGCCATTCGTATCAACGATTTCTTGTCCGGCATGTTCGCCGCCATTGGTATCAAATTGGTCGATTTCAAATTAGAATTCGGGCGCCTTTACGATGGCGATTTCAGCCGCATAATTTTGGCCGATGAAATTAGTCCCGATGGGTGCCGCCTGTGGGATATGGCCACCGGCGAGAAGTTAGACAAAGACCGCTTCCGCCGCGATCTGGGCGGTGAGGTTGAGGCCTATCAAGAAGTCGCGCGCCGCCTGGGACTATTGCCCGAAGATAGCGAAAATGAAGTTGTGGATTTTTCCGAGCATAAGGAAAAACGCGGTCTGTAAACTTTGGGTGCAGCGCGATGTAAAACATTGCGGCTGACGTTTACGCCGATTTAACCATCATGGCCCTAAAACCAATGTGACCAAATTGGACACAAAGGATTTTGGGCCATGCGTTTAGCAATATTACTCGCTTCGACCATGTTATTGGCAGCCTGCGGCGGTGCGGGACCACAGGCGTTGGGTGAATACACTCCCCCAGGCGGCGGCGGCCCGGATGAAGATCCGGCAACCGGCGAAACGCACAGTTTCGTCAATCCAACCAAAACGACCGTTTACACGGCGCAGGGTGGCTCGCAACATTACGAATATATGCGCGGTGAGCCGACGATAACTGCGGCCACGGCTACGACGCCTGGAACCTATGCGATTCGTCCGCAGGCGCAACGATTGTATAATAGTAACTCAACCGAGGCTGGCAACACGGCGCTTAGCGTCACCTATGACCGCGATGATGCAGAATTTGCCGTTACCTTTGTGGATGACGCCGCCAGTGTAAGCATCGAATCGCTGTATCAAGACCCCGGCCACCGTACGGCCTTTGGTGGTTTGGAAGAGCCTCAACTCGGCGTGGTCGATCTCACTTCGCAAAGCGTATTCTACGTAGAAGGTGGCCGGGTGTCGGACTTGGTGCGGCCAGAGGCTGCCAATCCCTACCCATGGATTCTGGCACCTGGTAAGGATTATGGCATCTCCGATTTCACCACGTTCTTCTATCAAAAGCCCGGAACGGTTACTAAATATGTGACTTTCGCCGGCTATGTCCGCAATGTGAATGAAGTCATTCGCCCTAATGGCGCGCCCGATGAATATCGGTTTAAATTCGACCGTGGCGTTCTTGTTTTCGGTGAACAAACACTTCGCCAAGATGCGCCGCGCACGGGCACTGGTGCTTATACCGGCCCAATGATTGCCACGATGGTATTCAACAACTCTTTGGATCAGGGGGAAGGCAACAACTACTTCCAATGGATTGTGGGTTCGGCCAATGTGAACGTGGATTTCGCGGCAACCACTTTCAACGTTAACATGACCGGCCGAGTGGGCGAGATGTACAGCGATGTGCGCCAAGTTCTTACGCCTGATATGCCAGCTGGGTCAATTTTCAACGCGACTGGTAATGGCCGCTTTGACGGTGGATTGCCGATTTTCCGGACGTTTAGCGGTGGATTTTCTGCCGCATCGTTCACTCGGCCGGACGGCAGCGTGTTCACGCTGAACCTATCCGACCCCTACACCTCCTCCAACACCATCGACGGTTCGTTTTACGGTCCCAATGGTGAGGAAGTCGGCGCAACCTATCGTGTGAGCCACGGTGAAGCAGACACCCGCATCGACATCCTCGGTGTATTCACGGGTGAATGATGCGGCATGTTAAAACATTTGCAACGGCGATGGCAGCGGCTCTTGGCATTTTGATTACCACTCTTCCGGCGGCGGCATATGCTGCCTCGGCGGAGGAAGTGGTGATCAACACAATTGCCGAAGCGCCTGCCGAGCCGGTTTCCGCTGCTGCTGCGCCGCCGACGGTTGCAACCGCCGCTGCATCTGCGCCGGTGCGCAAGTGCGAAAATGAAGATTGTTCCGTCAAAGTATCGGCGACATTCGTGGTGGAACGGGCCGAACAACTTATCATTGCTGGAAAATATGACCAAGCGCAGCCTTGGTTGGATATGCTGGCCATCGCGCCGGAATATCAACTGGAATATCACTTTTTAAGTGGCCTCATGGCCTTGGGCAAAGAAGATTATGCGGGGGCGGAACGTCACTATCGCGCTATTCTTGACCAAGACCCAACGCAAACGCGGGTCCGTCTTGATTTGTCCTTTGCATTGATGAAGCAAGGCAAGGCGGAGGCGGCGGATTATCATCTGCGCCTTGCCGAACAATCGGGCGATTTGCCCGATGATTTGCGCACCACCGTCCGCACCGCGCGTTCGGCGAT
>JBGSSR010000124.1:0-9342 GCA_041736905.1 Sphingomonadaceae bacterium
GATCGACTGGGGCTGGTTCGTTTGGATTATTAAGCCATTGTTCTTATTGCTCGACTGGCTGTTTAAAATGCTGGGTAACTTTGGCGTGGCCATTATTGCTCTAACATTCGTCGTGCGTTTGCTTTTGTTCCCGATTGCGCAAAAGCAATTCGCTTCGATGGCCGCCATGCGCGCCATTCAGCCGAAGCAGAAGGAAATTCAGGAACGTTTCAAGGACGATAAGCAGCGGCAACAGCAAGAGATTATGAAGCTGTATAAGGAAGAAAAGGTCAATCCGCTCGCCGGTTGTTTGCCCATCTTCCTCCAAATTCCGATTTTCTTTGCGCTGTATAAGTTGCTGATGCTGTCTATCGACATGCGCCATCAACCGTTCGCGTTGTGGATTAAGGATTTGTCCGCGCCCGATCCGATGACGCCGGTGAACCTGTTCGGCATGTTGCCATTCGACCCGCCCAGCTTTTTGGCCATCGGTGTTCTGCCGATTTTGGTCGGTGTCACCATGTGGATGCAGCAAAAGCTCAACCCCGCCCCCGCAGATCCAGTGCAGCAGCAGGTGTTTGCGATTATGCCATGGGCCTTGATGTTCGTCATGGCACCGTTTGCCGCCGGTTTGCAGCTCTATTGGGCGACGGGCAATATCCTGACCATCTTGCAACAAAAATGGCTCTATTCCCGCCACCCGCAATTAAAAGCGGCGGCGCAAAAAGAGGCAGCAGAACGTGCTGCGAAGAAAGAAAAATCGTGAAAGACCTGACCACCAATCAGGTTTTTTCTGGCCCGATTTCGTTCCTGAAATCCGCACCAGAATTGAAATTCCTGCCCGACCCCACGGTGGTTGAGATTGCCTTTGCCGGCCGGTCGAATGTCGGCAAAAGCTCACTCATCAACGCGCTGACCAACCGTGCGAGTTTGGCGCGCGCCTCGGTGACGCCGGGCCGGACGCAGGAATTGAACTTTTTTGAGGTTGGCGAGAACCCCGTCCATTTCCGCATCGTGGATATGCCGGGCTATGGCTATGCCAAGGCACCGTTGGCGACGGTGAAGAAATGGCGGTTCCTCATCAATGATTACCTGCGCGGTCGCGCAGTGTTGAAACGCGCATTCCTGCTCATCGACAGCCGCCATGGCATTAAGGCCGTCGATACCGAAATCATGAAAATGATGGATGAGGCAGCTGTTAGCTATTTCGTCGTTCTCACCAAAACTGACAAGATTAAGGCCAGCGAATTGGCCGCCGTGACAGAGGCGACGAAAGCCATCCTGCGTAAACACGTCGCCGCTTTCCCCGACGTTCTGACCACTTCGTCGGAAAAAGGCGGCGGGATTGAAGATTTGCGCCTTGCCGTTATGCAGGCGGTTTTGGACTAACGCGTTCGAATAAACGGGGGACACCACGCCATGACGATGAAGCTGATTATCGGGAACAAGGCCTATAGCAGTTGGTCCTTGCGCGGATGGCTGGCGATGAAGCAATCAGGCCTTCCCTTCGAAGAAGTCATTATCCCAATGTATGATGACCAATGGGAGGCCCGCAAACGTGCGCCTGACATGGTGCCATCCAATGGTAAAATTCCCGTTCTTTGGGATGGCGACATAGTCGTTTGGGACTCCCTTGCCATCATAGACTATCTCGCCGATAAAACCTCGCGTGACCGGTTCTGGCCTAAGGACGACGTCGCGCGTGGCATGGCTCACGCCATCGCAGCGGAAATGCATAGCAGCTATGCGGCCCTTCGCGACGAATGCGGGATGAACATTCGCCGCACCTTTGCCGATTATAAAATCAGCGACGCCGCGCGTTCCGACGCCATGCGCATATTGCAATTATGGGCGGAGGCGCGCAGTCGCTTTGGCTCCGGCGGGCCTTATCTATTTGGCACGTTCAGCGCCGCCGATATCATGTTCGCGCCGGTCGTCACGCGGTTCCATACCTATGGTTTCACCCTGCCCGGCTTCGCGCAGAGCTATTGCGAGGCCATCCGCGACCATGAGTGGATGCAGCAATGGAGTGATGCCGCCCATGCCGAATCGTGGGTCATCGCAAAGTATGAAATCGAAGGTTGACACAGTGGTTCGTTGAACTGTTTCCGTTTCGCGTCCAAAACGGACACAACATACGTATGCGTAAAGCCAAACGCACTGTTTTGTGCCATGTGAGCCCTAACACGAGTTTCCTCGGGATATGGACCAATTTGGTCAAGCCCTTGGGTCGCACGGGGATCGAAGGTTGGTTTTTCGCCACTTTCGGTCCCCATTTTATTTGTAGCCCCGCTACTTCAGGACCTCGGCAATTTTGGCCATAAACGGCTTCATCGAAATGGGCTTGCTGACATAACCTGTTGCCCCCGCGCTTAAAATGCGCTCCTCATCGCCTGTTCCTGCATAAGCCGTTACCGCCAAAATCGGCGTCGCTGCAAACCGGCCATCACGGCGCAGCGCCTCAATCAAATCGAGCCCGCTGACCTCCGGCAATTGGATGTCCATAATGATGAGGTCAGGGCCAAAGGCCGCCGCCTTCATCATCACATCGCGGCCGTCGGACAGCGGCTCTACGATGAATTTATGCGCGCGCAATAGGTCGGTGAACAGTCGCAGGTTCAGTGCGTTATCCTCAACAATCAACACCTTTTGCGCCATGCCATCATTCCTTTGCACATTCGCGCTTTGCCCTGCGCGGATTATCGCCTAGTCGATAGGCATGGATTCACCAAACCGCAAGCATGGCGGGCCAATGGCCACGGAAGACGCGATGGGTATCGCGCTTAGTGCCTTGGTCTGGATATTATCGGATGAGGCGCGGGCGGACAGATTGCTCGAACTCACGGGTTTATCACCCGATGATTTGCGCGGCGGACTGGGGCAACCGACAATGTTGGCCAATGTTTTGGGATACCTGACCCAATATGAGCCTGACCTTATCGCCTTTGCCGAGGATGAAGGGATCGACCCAGCCTCAATCGCCCCCGCTTACGTCGCATTGGGCGGCCAGCATTGGGAAGGATAAACGACATGTCACGCCCCCTTATCATCAGCGATTGCGACGAAGTCCTGCTGCACATGGTCGCGCCGTTCCGCGATTGGTTGGACAGCGACCGCGATATTCATTTTGATTTCTCCACTGGCGATTTCGCCGAATCGCTGCGCCATAAGCATGATGGCACGACGGTCATGCAACCGATGGTTTGGGAATTGCTGAACGATTTCTTCGACGCCGAAATGCACCGGCAAACGCCGATTGCTGGAGCGGTTGAGGCGATGGCAGAATTGGCCAAGGTGGCGGATATTGCCATTCTCACCAACCTGCTCGACCACCGAGCCGAACCGCGCGCCGAGCAATTGCGCGCCGTTGATATCGACGCGCCGGTGTTCACCAATCAGGGCGGCAAAGGGCGCAAGATTTCCGAGGTTATCGCGCGTTATGACCCATCGATGGTGGTCTTCATCGACGATTTGGCCACGCATCACGAATCGGCGGCGAAGCATAATGTTGGCATCTGGCGGTTGCATTTCATAGGGGAGCCTATGCTGTCACAAATGCTGCCCCCTGCCCCATTTGCCCATGCGCGGTTTGATGTGTGGGCTGACGCTTTACCCTGGATACTGAATAGGCTGGACGCTGGACACCCTGCGCCAGCATTAGATGTGGAGAACGACCAATGCCTGACACCGCCACCATCGACGCAAAACTGGCCAGCCTCGGCCTAACCCTGCCCGAACCCGCTGCGCCCGTAGCAAGCTATGTCGCCGCCGTTGAGGCGGGCGGTATGCTCTATATCAGCGGGCAATTGCCGTTCATTGATAGCAAGTTGGTGACGGGCACGTTGGGCAATGGCGTATCCGTTGAACATGGTCAAAAGGCCGCGCAAGCTTGCGGTTTGATGCTCATCGCACAGATTAAAAAGGCGCTTGGCGGCGATTTGTCGCGGGTAAAGCGGATTGTTAAGTTGGGCGCATTTGTGTCCTCAACAGCCGATTTCACCGACCAACCCAAGGTTGTCAATGGCGCGTCAGATCTGATGGAGGCCGTTTTCGGTGAGGCCGGCAAACATGCGCGCAGTGCGGTTGGTGTTCCGGGCCTGCCCCTTGGCGCGGCGGTGGAAATTGATGCGGTGGTTGAACTAACCTAGCGGCCGCGCTTCTATCACCACAAACGCCTGTGCCCATGGATGGTCGTCGGTCAGGGTAAGGTGAACGACGGCATGGTGTCCCGGCGGTGTCATCTCCGCCAAACGCGCCGCCGCGCCGCCCGTAAGCGCCAATGTCGGCGCACCGGATGGAGCGTTAACGACGCCTATGTCCTTCATAAACACGCCGCGTTTAAAGCCGGTACCGACGGCCTTGCTAAATGCTTCTTTTGCCGCGAAGCGTTTGGCCAGCGTACCTGCCTTGGTAAACGGACGCCGGTTCGCTTTGGCTTGCTCAACCTCTGTAAACACACGACGTTCAAACCGCGCACCAAAGCGATCAAGCGACGCTTGTATCCGCTCGATATTGCACAAATCCGAACCCAAACCGATAATCACGCCGCGCGCACCAATATCGTGATGAGAATGATCATCATCATCCAATGAATGGCAATCTGGCTAAACAGAATCGGCTGATTGGGGTCAAGGCCATAACGTTTTAGGATAAAGCTATAACCCAATGCCTGGATGGTGAGCCATCCACCCGCAAATACTAGGGCTTGCCCACCCATCAGCGACCAAAATACCACCAGCATAGCAAAGGCAAAAGGCACCGCAATGGCAATGCGCATTGCGAGGATTTTCCATCCACCAGTCATGTCCGCGCCTCATCCATTAACGCCCGCATACGGCGCACGGCCGGTTCTAGCCCGCCAAAAATCGCTTCGCCTATCAAATAGTGACCGATGTTCAACTCGGCCAGTTGAGGAATGGCGGCGATTGGCTGCACATTGTCAAAAGTCAGGCCGTGACCAGCGTGCGATTCAATACCGTTCTTCGTGGCCAAAGCCGCAGCATCGCTAACACGTTTCAACTCGGCGGCTACGCCATCGCTGTTTTCATCCAGCCAATAATGCGCATAGGCCCCGGTGTGAAATTCGACCACCGGCACATTCAGGCGCATCGCCGCCTCTAACTGCCGCGCTTCCGGTTCGATGAACAAGCTAACGCGGATGCCGGCATCGTTGAGCCTGCCCACTATCGGCGCCAAACGGTTATGCTGCCCCGCCGCGTCTAACCCACCCTCTGTCGTGCGTTCCTCACGGCGTTCGGGGACGATGCAAGCAGCGTGCGGTTTGTGGCGCAGGGCAATGGCCAGCATTTCGTCGGTCGCCGCCATTTCCAAATTCAACGGCAAATTGGTAGCGGACATAATGCGCGCAAGATCGTCGTCGCGAATATGCCGCCGGTCCTCCCGCAAGTGCGCGGTGATGCCATCGCCGCCGCATTCCGCGACGATCATTGCCGCTCTTACAGGATCGGGATGGTCGCCGCCACGCGCATTGCGGATGGTCGCGACATGGTCGATATTGACGCCAAGGCGTAGGGGGTAAGTCATATCTATCCTTGACACACGGCGGCAGAAATCAGGTCATGCGGAAGGCCGGTTTGTTGCCAAATTTCACCAAATTGCGCCTCTGCTTCTGCGCGGTTAGAGGTTATGATGATGACCACGTTATGATCAGGCAGGATGATGTTGCGCAACACCACACCGCCAATGAAACCGCGACGCTCAACGACTCTAACCGACGCCTCGCATCCAACGATTCCTCCGTCAAAGGCCCATTGGCCAAATGCCGCATAGCCATATTCTGGTTTGCCATCCCACATGATTTGCCGACTCGAATCGCTTAATAATTGGCCGGACATCAATGCCAGATCAAAGGCCAACATATCGCGTGTCGATCCGTAGATCGCTCCAGCAGCGCCGAAGTTTTCCAAACGAAAACTGGTCGGCTCTGGCGCTCCATCGATAAAGCCAGCCATTGTCGCTTGCTCGCGGGGGAACACGCCAAGCGTCGTTAACCCAAGTGGCACCGCGATACGTTCGTTCACCAATTCCACGTAAGTTTTTTGTGTCACCGCTTCCAACACGGCACCCAACACAACAAAATCGCAATCGCCGTATCGAAAATCGGCGGGCAACGGCTTTGCTGGTCCAGATAAGCACCACTGCGCGCCCGTTTCGGAACTGTCGAGCGGCACTTGATAAAATGAAGACCAGCCATCCTCGCCGATTGCACCGTCCTCGGTTGCAGGTAACCCCGACACATGCTGCATTGCCATGCGAACAGTGACATTTTGCGCCAACGCGCCGCCAAAGTTGGGCAGATAGGTCGAAATTGGCGCGTCCAAATCAATACGGCCCGCGTCCACTTCTTGCATCACCAAGGTCGCCGTGACCTGCTTCGAAACCGAAGCCCAACGCCAAACTTTTCCAAGTTCATGAGGTTGCTGAGCCGCCGGGTCAACAAAACCAAAGGCCTGCTCAAATTCCACTTCGCCATCGCGGGCAATTAAGACCGTGCCATGCAAATCGGCGGATTGCGCAATTTGGGCGTAATTACGAGAGTCTGTTTGCGCAGATGTAGGGCTAGCCATTGCGGTGACCACCACGCCAACAAATCCAAATATGCTCCTTAATCGCACAGTTATTCTCCTAGTTTGCTCGGCTGCCGGGCTTTACGGCTGGAGTCGCAGACAACGCATCGGGGATTTCGTCCGCTGAGTAGGTCGGGAAATTCAATTCGATGAGCGGATAAAACGGCACGCCCAATTCCGCACTGCCGCCTGACCGGTCCACCAAGGCGGCCTCAGCCAGAACCTCGCCGCCTGCCTCGTGCACAGCGACCATGGATTCGCGGCTTGATAGACCAGTGGTGACAACGTCCTCAACCATCAAAACCTTCGCGCCTTCCGGCAAATCGAATCCGCGTCGGAAATGGAACACACCCTCTGGCCGTTCCAAAAACATGGCATCCAAGCCAAGCGCGCGGCCCATCTCATGGCCGAAAATAACGCCGCCCATTGCGGGCGACACGACATGGGTTAGCTCAGATTTCAATTCGCGCGGCAATTTGCTGGCCAAAGCGAGCGCCATCCGACCTGCCCTTTCGGGATTCATCAGCACGCGGGCGCATTGTAAATAATGCGCGCTATGACGGCCAGAGGATAGCAGGAAATGCCCCTCCAACAACGCCTGTGCAGCGCGGAATTCCGCTAAAATTTCGTCTTCAGTCATCATGGGAGAATGGCCCGCCTCTTTGTGTTATCATGGTTCATTTGAAACCCTAGACGCCGAATATAGGACCAGCGTTTACAATTGCCAGAAAATCTAAGTGTTTCTGCCCTTTTCATAGCAGAAAAAAAGTGACAATCTAATCTTGTCCTAAGATTTTCCGGTGCCTATAAGCCGCGCGAGTCTGGCTCATTTGGTATCCGTGATATTTCCGGAAAATGGGGCAAATCTAGGGCGGTGAAAGATACCGCGAACCGCTGTTTCACTATCGGCTTGGCCGGGCTGGAAACCGCATAAAACAAAGCTGGGTTGGAAAATGAAAATAGTCAAATCCCTTCTGATAGCGGCAACGGTGGCAATAATGCCCATGGGGACAGCCGCCGTTTTGGCACAAGCCGCGCCCGCCGCTGCTCCTGTCGCGGAGGCCCCTGCACCGGCCGCGACCGCTACTCCCGTAGCTGCGACGCCTGCTCCTTCGGCAGATGCACCTGCCGCGCCTGCTGGCGATACCAACTACACTCCAATGAAGCCTACTGAGGGCGTTGGGATGCCAATCCCTGCGGAGGAATTGAGCGTTGGGGAGCAGTTCAGCACGCAGCAGCAGTTCAATCCCAATGGCCGCGACGCCAAATGGATTAACGACAACTTCCTAAACCCGATGACTTTCATCATTTCGATTTTCGTCCTTGGCCTGTTGGTTTGGGTGATGGTCCGCTTTAACAAGCGCGCCAATCCGACCCCGTCCAAAACATCGCACAACACGGTGATTGAAATTGTTTGGACACTGGTTCCGGTGCTCATCTTGGTGATTATTGCGGTGCCATCCATCCGGTTGATCGCGGCCCAGTATGAGCCGGCACCGGAAAACGCCGTGACCGTAAAAGTCACAGGTTACCAATGGTATTGGGGTTACACTTACCCTGACCATGGTGGTTTTGAGGTCGTATCAAATATGCTGTCCGATGAAGAAGCGGCGAAACGCGGTGAGCCTCGCCTGCTTGGTGTGGACAATCGCATGGTTGTTCCTGCGGGCGTTCCCATTCGTCTGCAAACCACCGCATCTGACGTGATCCACAGTTTTGCCGTGCCGTCACTTTGGTTCAAGCTAGACTCCGTGCCTGGCCGTTTGAATGAGAAGCAATTGCTCATTGAAAAGCCTGGTGTTTATTACGGTCAGTGCTCCGAACTTTGCGGCGCACGTCATGCCTATATGCCCATCGTGGTCGAGGCGTTGCCTCAGGCTCAGTTTGACGCATGGGTTCGTAAGCAAGGTGGCACCGTGGCCAGCGACACGCCTGCTCCAGCAGCAGCTCTTCCTGCCGCAGCACCGGTTGCACCAGCATCAGCGCCAGCTGCCGCTCCGGCAGTTGCCCCCGCCGCCGCACCCGCTGCACCAGCAGCTCAATAATTCGCCAGTCGTAAGGATAAAACATTATGACAACAATCGCTGCCAATCCCGCCCCAATATCGGGCGACGTGCATGATGACCATCATCACGACGCGGATCACAAGCCGGACTTTTTTGCCCGCTGGTTCCTGTCCACCAACCATAAAGACATCGGTACGCTCTACCTGATTTTCGCGATTTTCGCGGGGATTATTGGTGGTGCAATTTCCGGCCTGATGCGCTGGGAACTAGCCGAGCCAGGCATTCAGCATCTGCAAGGCTGGGCCGCTATGATGAAAGGTTCGGGCGCTTCGCTCGACGAAGCCTATCACATGTGGAACGTGCTCATCACCGCCCACGGCTTGATCATGGTCTTCTTCATGGTCATGCCCGCGATGATCGGTGGCTTTGGTAACTGGTTTGTGCCAATCATGATTGGCGCGCCCGATATGGCGTTCCCACGCATGAACAACATCAGCTTTTGGCTGACATTCGTGGCGTTCATCATGCTACTGGGTTCGACCTTTATGCCCGGTGGTACCGGCATGGGCGCAGGCACAGGTTGGACAGTCTATGCGCCGCTCTCGACCAGTGGTTCTCCCGGACCCGCAGTGGACATGGCGATTTTCTCGCTTCACTTGGCGGGTGCGGCTTCCATTTTGGGCGCGGTCAACTTCATCGCCACCATCTTGAACATGCGCGCGCCGGGGATGACCCTGCACAAAATGCCATTGTTCGTGTGGTCGGTGTTG
>JBGSSR010000126.1:0-2171 GCA_041736905.1 Sphingomonadaceae bacterium
GCCGCTGGCAAGTCGCCCAAAACGGGCACGCAAGCGCCCGGACGTCACACGGTGGAGCCACTGGGCGGGCCAACGACGCTGAAGGCGATGGTTGAAGGCAACCATGATTATCGGGGGGAGTGGAAATGAGCTTCGATTTTCTAAGCGATAAAGACCGCATTTTTACCAACCTCTACGGCTATCAACCGTGGAACCTGAAAGCCGCCCAAGCGCGCGGCGATTGGGACAATACCAAGGCTTTGCTGGCGCGCGGGCAGGACGGCATCATCGATGAGATGAAGGCATCGGGCCTGCGCGGGCGCGGCGGCGCGGGCTTCCCCACGGGCATGAAATGGTCGTTCATGCCCAAGGAACCGCCCAAGGATGCGAAGGGCAATCCAAAGCCCAGCTTTCTGGTCATCAACGCCGATGAATCCGAACCCGGCAGTTGCAAAGACCGCGAAATCCTGCGCCATGATCCGCATAAGTTGATTGAGGGCGCATTGGTCGCCGGTTTCGCCATGCGCGCGCGGGCGGCCTATATCTACATTCGCGGCGAATATATCCGTGAGGCGGAAACGATGTTAGCCGCGGTTGAGGAGGCTTATGCGGCGGGCCTGATCGGCAAGAACGCCTGCGGCTCCGGCTATGATTTCGACGTGTTCGTCCATCGCGGCGCGGGCGCCTATATCTGCGGCGAAGAAACCGCGATGATCGAGAGCCTTGAGGGGAAGAAGGGGCAGCCGCGCCTGAAACCGCCGTTCCCCGCCGGTGCTGGCCTTTATGGTTGCCCCACCACGGTGAACAATGTGGAAAGCATCGCGGTCGCGCCGACGATTTTGCGGCGCGGTGCGGCTTGGTTTGCCTCGTTCGGGCGGGAAGGGAATAAGGGCACGAAGCTGTTCCAGATTTCCGGCCATGTCGAAAAACCATGCGTGGTGGAGGAGGCGATGAGCATCCCCTTCCGCGACCTCATCGAAAAACATTGCGGCGGCATTCGCGGTGGGTGGGATAACCTCTTGGCCGTCATCCCCGGCGGTTCGTCGGTTCCGCTGGTTCCGGCGGCAGAGATTATGGACGCGCCGATGGATTTCGACGGGTTGAAAGCAGTGGGCAGTGGCCTTGGCACCGCCGCCGTCATCGTCATGGACAAAAGCACCGACATTGTGCAGGCGATTGCGCGTCTGTCCTATTTCTACAAGCACGAAAGCTGCGGCCAATGCACGCCATGCCGTGAAGGCACGGGATGGATGTGGCGCGTGATGGAACGGATGCGCACCGGCGACGCGGCGATTGAGGAAATCGACACTTTGTTCCAAGTGACCAAGCAGGTTGAGGGCCACACCATCTGCGCGCTGGGCGACGCGGCGGCATGGCCTATTCAGGGGCTTATCAAGCACTTCCGGCCCGAGATGGAGCGCCGGATTGTCGAACGTCAGGGCGGCGCGGTGATGGAGGCGGCGGAGTGACGACTGAAATCAATCAATCCGTGCCAAAAAGGAAAGAGGATTGGGACGACAGCCATCCGCTTATATCGTCTAATTTTTTTTCCAATGGAGTCACCGCCATTGCGCTGGTCGTTGGGCTATTCGGCTTGGCTCTTCAAGGCTATTTGTCAAATGACACAAACCAGCGCCAAGCTGTCGAGCAAGAGGCGCAAACATTTATAGCACGTCAGTTGTTATACGATGAGATGTGGACCGGTTATATGGAACTAGCAATCGCATTTCCTAGGTTTGCGGAAGGTCCGAAGTCTGAGAAAGGCATTATGGTGACCTATAGCGAATTATCGCCGCTTGAGCAGGTACAATACCAATGGTTTTTTGATCGGCTTGCTTACACAGCCGAGTCTATCTTGGCTCTGGAGCCAGCGAATAAGGAGTGGCTTGGAGTTTTTGAAGATGAATTTGCAAAGCATTCAAGTCTTTTGGTCGAAAATCCAAACATAATGCCGGAGTGGTTTTGCTATTATGACAAAACGGTTCGCCCTTTCATGCTCAAGGCTGTGAGCGGGCAAAAAGTGCAAGTGAAAGACTGCTCAATGAGCGATTCGAAGGTTTCAGACTAATGCCTAAAGTAACCGTTGACGGACAGGAAATCGAGGTTCCCGCAGGGGCCACTGTGCTTCAGGCTTGCGAGCTGGCGGGGAAGGAAATTCCGCGTTTTTGCTATCATGAGCGGCTGTCCATTGC
>JBGSSR010000128.1:0-3293 GCA_041736905.1 Sphingomonadaceae bacterium
GCGCGACTGGCGCAGGCGGCATGGCCCCGCTGGTCCGCCCGCGCTTTGCCCGAACGGTTGGAAATTGTCCGCAATTTCTCCAACCGCGTGAAGCAACAAAGCGAGGAACTCGCCCAACTCATGAGCCTTGAGACCGGCCGCCCGATGTGGGATTGCCGCGAAGAGGTGGAGGCGATGGGCCATGTCATCGACTATTCCCTCCGCGCCTATTCCGACCGGACGGCTCAACGCCGGATTGAGGGCAAGGCGCAAATCCAACGCAGCGCGGTGCGGCACAAGCCGCACGGTGTGGTCGCCGTCATCACGCCGTATAGTGCGCCGGGCCTTGTCGCCTTTGGACAGATGATCCCCGCGTTGATTGCTGGTAACGCGGTCATTTGGAAACCATCGGAGCGCACCCCCGCCTTTGCCGAGGCCGTGGTCGCTTTGGCGGAAAAGGCGAAATTCCCCGATGGGTTGGTTCAAATTGTGCAGGGGCGCGGCGATGTGGCTAAGGCGCTTGCCATGGCCGATCCGGTGCGCGCGATATTCTTTTCGGGCAGCGCGCATGCGGGCCTGACTCTGCACAAACAACTGGGCGGGCGTCCGGATAAGACGCTGGCACTCGACATTGGCGGCAATAACCCCATTATCGCATGGGACATGGCCGACCTGCACGCGGGCGCCATTCAAATCGCGCGCTCTGCGTTCCAATCCAGTGGGCAGAAATGCACCGCCGCGCGGCGTCTGATCGTGCGCGATTCGATGGCCGATGTCCTGATTGGCGAAATCAAGCGCATTGCCGACCGCCTGATCGTGGGCGCACCGGGCGATGATCCGATTCCCTTCATGGGGCCAATGATTGACAATGACACCGCCGATGGGTTGGCCGAGAGTTTCCTCGCCCTGATGAGCCATGGCGGGCGGCCCATTAAGCACCTTATCCGCCCCGATTTGGACATGCCGTTCATTGCGCCGGGCATTATCGACGTGACCAATATGAAGGAGCGGCCCGATTTGGAGCTGTTCGGGCCGTTGCTCCAAATTGTGCGCGTCGGCACCTTTGAGGACGCCGTGGCGGAGGCGAATAACACGCGGTTTCATCGCACCGCCGCGCTGATTGGTGGCTCGCGGGAGCAATTCGACCTGTTCTGGGCCAACAGCCGCGCAGGTGTGGTTAATTGGAACAATGTTACGCATGAGGTCAACGGCAATGGCCCCGTCGCGGGTAATGGCCTGTCCGGCAATCACCGCGCTGGTGGCTATTACACCGCCGATTCGGTCGCCTTCCCCGTACAATCGGCGGAAAACGATCAACCGCGCGGGTTGATTGGTATTGGGTTGAAGGACGAAGAATACGCGGCTGTTTCTGCGTAAGGGCGCCGCGGCCTAAACGCCTTCTTCCACCCGCAACGCTTTCCGGTCCAATTTGCCAATCATGGTTTTGGGTAAGCTAATGCGAATCGCCACGGCGGCGACGCGTTCATGCTTGCCAATCTGCCCATTGACCCAATCGCAAAGCTCCTTTTCGTCCGCCACAATGTCCTCATTCAGCGCGACAAACGCCTTGGGTCGTTCGCCCATATAGGTGTCGGGGATGCCGATGACCAATGCCTCTTTCACCGCTGGATGGGTGTACAGAATGTCCTCAATCTGGCTGGGGAATACCTTAAACCCGCCGACGGAAATCATGTCTTTCAGCCGGTCTACGATCTGAATAAAGCCATCGGCGTCAATCGCTGCGACATCGCCGGTGCGCAGGAATCCATCGACGAACACCTCCGCATCCGCCTCGGGCCGACCCCAATAGCCCAGCATGACCTGCGGACCGGAGAAGATGAGTTCGCCCGGTTCGCCGTCGGGTGCGGGCTTGGTCGGGTCTTCCTTATCGACCAATTTGACGAGCGTTCCGGGCAACGGCTGCCCGATGGTGCCGGTCTTGTTGAGGCCTTCATAGGGATTGGCGGACACCACGCCGCTGGATTCAGTTAGGCCGTATCCCTCCACCAACACCGCGCCGCTGGCCGCCTCGAACTTGGCCTTCAACTCCAACGGCAATGGCGCGCCGCCGGAGATGCAGACGCGCAGGGAACTGAAATCGGTTTCCGCAAACTTGGGATGGTCGAACAAGGCCTGATACATGGTCGGCACGCCCGGCATGGCCGTGACTTTCGTGCGCGCAATTGCCGCAAGCGCCGCCGCCGCGTCAAAACGGGGAAGCATCACAATTTCGCCGCCATTCAGCACCGTTCGGTTCAAAACACAGGTGTTCGCGAACACGTGGAAGAACGGCAGGACGCCCAAAATCCGGTCCTCCTCCCGCACCTTTTCGCCCAGCGTATGCGGGTCAATCCGGTTCACCTGCCGTGCATTGGCGGTGAGGTTTTGATGCGACAGCATCGCCCCCTTCGGCACGCCCGTCGTCCCGCCGGTGTATTGCAGCAGGGCAATATCGGTTTCGGGGCGAATCGCGGGGCGGACGAACTGGCCGTCATTGGCGATGAGGTCTGAAAACGAAGTGATGCGCGGGTCATTGGGGCGTTTGGCGACTTCTTTGCCCTTGAACATGCGATACAGGATCGACTTGCCCGTGGGCAAAGCGCCAGCAACCGACCCGACGATGAGGCCTTCCAAATCCGATTCGTCCAGCACGCGCAAGGCTTGGGGCAGCAACGCCTGCGCCGACACGGTGAACAGCAATTTCGTCTGCGAATCGGCGACCTGATGCTTTAATTCCTCCACCGTATAAAGCGGCGAAAAATTCACCGCCGTCGCGCCCGCCGCCATAATGCCGTAATAGGCCGCCAAATAATGCGGCGTATTGGGTAGGAATAGCCCGATATGATCGCCCTTCCCAATCCCGCGCGCCTGCAAACCGGCCGCCACGCGCGCGACGCCATTGGCAACCTCGGCATAGCTATATTTGCGCCCCATGAAATCGAGCAGGGGCGAGGGCCCGCGTGCTCCTGCGCTGCGGAAAAACATGTCGGGGACGGACAAAGGCGCGAAAAATTGGTCCCATGGCACGGGGTGATGGTAATGTGTTTGCCAGATCGACGGTGCCGATAGTTCACCCAATTCGGGAATCGCGCGTGATTCGCTCAACTTGCCGCTACGGATTTCTTGGGTTGCCATGGCTCTCTCCTGTCCTGCTATTGACAGCAATGTCAGTAAAGCCAAGTGCCTGTCAAGATGCAGTTATACGAGGGACTATGACGCGCCAATACGACACACGCAACATCGCTGCGCGCTTAGGGGCAATATATCAATTTCGGGGAATGGTGGGCGTAGCAAGGATTGAACTTGCGACCCCT
>JBGSSR010000177.1:0-2963 GCA_041736905.1 Sphingomonadaceae bacterium
GTGACGGAACCACCATGGGTCGTTTGCCGGAAAGTCCTCTGACGCCAAGTACGTCAGGTGGGGGCCTAATAAAACAGACCAAGATCCGTCCAGGGTAGGCTCCCTAGGATTTCTTATCGCCTCAGGGATTTTCGCAGAAGCTCGTGCCGGGCAGCGCCGTCTCAATACACTTAAGACGTTTCGCCGGGTTTCTCAAGGTCGTCGGCCAAAATTTCCATGCGCCCCGCCAAATTGTCGATGGCACGCGCAGTTTGCTCGACACCCTCCAATTGCGGGAGAAGCGCATTCCAGCCATCCAACTCCTTACGCGTGTCCCGCACCGCGTCGGCCAAAGTCAGCGCGGCGAACAGCAATTGCCGCGTCTCGCCCAATGCGCCGGTTTGTGCGCGCTGCGCATCAATGGTGAGGTTCACAAATTCGGCCAGTTCCCGCAACGCAGTTTGCTGACCCTCGGCGCAGGCGACGCGGTAACTGTGACCGCCAATGAACAGTTCAAGTTCAGCCATGGGGCGTATCCTTTAGCAGGTGATCAATGCGCCCGATCGCGGATTCAAGACCGGATTCCAATGCCTTTAGGCTATCCGACGTCATAGCGTCAGTGCTCCGCGTCGCCTTGCCATTACGCGTTGCAATCTCTACCCGGCTTGTCGCTCGCTCTAATCGGCCAAGCGCCAATTTCAGCGATTCGAGCGACGGCGCGATGGTGTTTGGTATATCCTTCGTCATACTTACCCCTAAGCAATATTCTCAATGATAGAACAGCTTAAGGCCATAACGCAAATAATCCAGCATCATAGGCAAACGGCGGCCATTTGGTTAGCGCTACCATTGAATTTTTATCACACAGCAAAAGAAACTGTTCTTTTATCCGCGCCACCGCTTGACCAATGGGGCGATACTGACGCAAGGGAACGTCGCAAAAGCGACTCGTCCCGTTGCATTTGGTGCGCGGCGATAATCAGGAAAGTGATTAAATTTCATGGACGCTACACCGCAAAATATGGCAAATGCTATCCGCGCTCTGTCAATGGACGGCGTGCAAGCCGCCAATTCCGGGCACCCCGGTATGCCGATGGGCATGGCCGATGTGGCCACTGTATTGTTCTCCGACTTCCTAAAATTCGACGCCAGCGCGCCCGATTGGGCTGACCGCGACCGGTTTGTGTTGTCGGCCGGCCATGGGTCGATGTTGATTTACTCGCTGCTCCATTTGACCGGCTATGCCGCACCGACGATAGACGATTTGCGCAATTTCCGCCAATTGACCAGCCCATGCGCCGGGCATCCGGAAAACTTCCTGCTCGCGGGCGTAGAGGCCACGACCGGTCCTTTGGGCCAAGGTATTGCGATGGCCGTCGGCATGGCGATGGCGGAGCGGCACCTCAACGCGCATTTTGGCGACGAACTGGTGGATCACCACACATGGGTGATCGCGGGCGACGGATGCCTGATGGAGGGCGTTAATCATGAGGCGATTGGCCTTGCCGGACACCTGAAACTTGGCCGCTTGAACGTCCTGTGGGATGACAACAACATCACCATCGACGGCAAGGCAGGGCTTTCGACGTCGGAGGACATTCGTGCACGTTATGTTGCGACGGGTTGGCATGTCGTCGATTGCGATGGCCATGATTTTGACAGCATTGAAGCGGCTCTGACCGCCGCTCGGGACGACCCGCGCCCATCTCTGGTGGCGTGTAAGACCGTCATCGGTAAGGGCGCGCCCAATAAACAGGGCACGTCGGCCACACATGGTTCGCCTTTAGGAGCGGATGAAATCACGGCGGCACGGGCCGAATTGGGCTGGGACAGTGCGCCGTTTGAGCTGCCTGACGCCATTGCAGCGGCATGGCGGGCCTTGGGCCAAAAGGGTGCAGCAGCACGCGCAGATTGGCAGGCTCGTCATGATGCTTCGGCAAAGAAGGCCGAATTTGATGCTCGCTTTGCGGATGTTGTATTGGGTGAAAGCTTTGCGGCCTATAAATCTGAAATCGCAGAGAAAAAACCGAATGTTGCCACGCGTAAGGCCAGCGAAATGGCGTTGGATGTTCTAACCGCATCCGTTGCCGAAATGCTGGGTGGGTCGTCGGATTTGACGGGGTCGAACAACACCAAAACCAAATCGACAACGCCGTTTTCTGCCGATGATTACGCCGGACGCTACGTCTATTACGGTATTCGTGAGTTCGGCATGGCCGCCGCGATGAACGGCATGGCTTTGCATGGCGGCGTCATCCCTTATGGCGGCACGTTCCTGGTATTTAGCGATTATTGCCGTGGTGCCATCCGCTTGGCGGCGCTGCAACGGATTCGCAGCATTTTTGTGTTGACGCATGACAGCATTGGCCTTGGCGAGGATGGCCCGACACACCAACCGATTGAGCATGTCATGTCGTTGCGCATGATACCAAACCTTTTGGTTTTCCGGCCGGCTGATACGTTAGAAACGGCGGAATGTTGGGAGTTGGCCATGGAGGCTAATGCTACGCCGTCGGTTTTGGCATTGACCCGTCAGAATTTGGCCGCCGTGCGCGATGACGCCAGCGCAAATTTGTGTGCGAAGGGTGCCTATCGCTTACGTACCGCTAATGGGGACCGCAAAGCGGTTATCATCGGCACAGGATCCGAAGTTGCGATTGCACTTCAGATTGCCGAAGCATTGGCGGCACAAGGCATTGAGGCAGATGTGGTTTCTATGCCATGTTCTGCTTTGTTTGATGCCCAGGATGCGGCATATAAAGCGGACCTGATGCCCACCGATGTGCTTAAGGTTTCCATTGAAGCGGGCACGACATTCGGTTGGGAGCGGTATACTGGTTTGGATGGCTTGCGTTTTGGTATAGACAGTTTTGGTGCCTCGGGCCCCATTGATGAACTCTATGCGCATTTCGGCCTAACAGCCGACGCGATTACGCCCCAAATTGTTGCGAAATTAGACGGTTAAATGCAATTCCTGACACCTT
>JBGSSR010000188.1:0-6219 GCA_041736905.1 Sphingomonadaceae bacterium
TGCGAAGAAATCGGCGGCATCGACCTTGTTCGGGCCGTCGCCGGTGACTTGCATCAGGGTCGCGGATGGGATTTTGTCGCCTACTTGGATGGTCATTGGTGTCTCCTGTGACTCGCGTGTGTGAATTGCCCGTGCAACTTAGGGGCTAAGCGCGGGGGAACAAGGGGCAAACGTGCAGGTAGGGCGATTGGTGGCGTAACAATCCTCCCCATTCATGGGGAGGGGGACCGCGCGCAGCGGGGTGGAGGGGTCAGAGCGTTGCGTTCCAACCCCTCCACCGCTTCGCGGTCCCCCTCCCCGTATCGGGGAGGATAAGAACCTCCCCCTAACGTAAACGGAAAGCACTTGACGTTTACGTTAGGGTTAGCGCATAAGCGGCGCATGGAACATGCAGCAACCTTCACCGATTCGTCCGTATCCGCGCCCAATCCCGCCGCCGGATACCTCTCCGACCGCGCCAGCATCGATACGCCGCACGCGCTGGATCAGACGCAGTTTTCGATTTCGGACCTGTCTCAGGAATTCGACGTGACCGCGCGCGCATTGCGGTTCTATGAGGACGAGGGCCTGATTTTCCCGCAGCGGAAGGGCACCGTACGCATCTATTCCACCCGCGACCGTGCACGCCTTGCATGGATTTTGCGCGGCAAACGCGTCGGGTTCAGCCTCGCCGAAATTCGCGAGATGATCGACCTCTACGACATTGGCGACAACCGCCGGACGCAGCGAGTGGTGACGTTGGAAAAATGCCGCGACCGTATCGATTTCCTTGCCCGCCAACGCGCCGACATTGACGCCGCGATTGCCGAACTCACCGAATTTGTCGGCCAAGTTGAGGCCGAACTTTAAACTTTATCCCCCCATCTGGCCCCCCATCAGGAGAATTCCCCAATGCCGACCTATACCGCCCCCGTGAAAGACAGCCTGTTTAACCTGAACGAGGTTTTGAATCTGTCGCAATATGCCGATTTGCCCGGTTTCGACACCATCGACGCCGACACGTTGGAGGCGGTGTTGGGCGAGGGCGGCAAATTCTGCGCCGAGGTGCTCTTCCCCCTAAACGCCAGCGGCGACCAACAAGGTTGCACCCGCCATGCGGACGGCAGCGTCACCACGCCCGACGGTTTCAAGGCCGCCTATGACGCCTATTGTGAGGCCGGTTGGGGCACGCTGGCAGCATCCGAAGAATTCGGTGGGCAGGGGATGCCGCACGTCATCGCAACGGCGTTCAGCGAATATATGCAATCGGCCAACATGGCCTTTGCCATGTACCCCGGCCTGACCCACGGCGCGGCGGCCGCCATCGAAGTCAAAGGCTCGCCCGAGCAAAAGGCGATGTATCTGCCCAAAATGACCAGCGGCGAGTGGACCGGCACGATGAACCTGACCGAACCGCATTGCGGCACGGATTTGGGCCTCATCCGCACCCGCGCCGTGCCGAATATGGACGGCAGCTTCGCGATTACCGGCACGAAGATTTTTATCTCCTCAGGCGAGCATGACTTGGCCGACAACATCATCCATCTGGTGCTGGCCAAGACGCCCGATGCGCCAGACAGTGTGAAGGGGATTTCGCTTTTTATCGTGCCGAAGTTCATCCTGAACGACGATGGCACGCCCGGTGCGCGCAACGCCGCGACCTGCGGCTCCATCGAGCATAAAATGGGCATCCACGGCAACTCGACCTGCGTCATGAACTATGACGGCGCGACCGGTTGGATGGTCGGTGAGGAGAATAAGGGCCTTGCCGCGATGTTCGTGATGATGAACGCGGCGCGTTTGGGCGTTGGCCTGCAAGGGCTGGGCGTGGCCGAGACGGCATACCAAAACGCTGTGCAATATGCGGGTGACCGCCGCCAAGGCCGCGCGCTGACCGGCCCCGCCGAACCCACGGAAAAGGCCGACACCCTGTTCGTCCACCCCGACGTGCGCCGCATGTTGATGGAGGGCAAGGCCTTGACCGAGGGGCTGCGCGCGCTCTGCCTATGGGGCGGATTGCAGGTCGATTTGGAACATGCCGCGGCCACCGAAGAAGAGCGCCAAATGGCCAATGATCTCGTCAGCCTGCTCACCCCCGTCATTAAGGGCTATGGCACCGACAAGGCCTTCGACATCGCGGTCAATGCGCAACAAGTCTATGGCGGCCACGGCTACATCGCCGAATGGGGCATGGAGCAATATGTCCGCGATGCGCGCATTGCTATGATCTACGAAGGCACCAACGGCGTGCAGGCGATGGACCTTGTCGGACGGAAACTCGCGCAAAATGGCGGGCGTGCGGTGCAAGCATTCTTTAAGGTCGTGGATGAAGAAATCGCCGCCGCTAAGGGGAAAGAAAAACTGGCCGACTTCGCCGGGCACCTCGAAAAAGCCACGGGCCAAATGAAAGCGGCGACCATGTGGTTCATGCAAAACGGCATGGCGAACCCCAACAACATCGGCGCGGGCGCGCACCATTATATGCACATCACCGGCATCGTGGCTTTGGGCCTGATGTGGCTGCGTATGGTGGAGGCAGCGAATGCCGCGCTGGATGCGGGCACGGGCGACGCCGCGTTTTATGAGGCAAAGTTGGTGACAGCGCGCTTCTTTGCCGAGCGTATTATGCCAGAGGCAGGCGCGCTGCGCCGCAAGATTGAGGGCGGGGACGCCGCAATCATGGCCTTGTCGCCGGAGGCCTTTGCACGGGCATAACGCAAACGGGAACCAACCCGCGCATCCGTGCGTTGGGTTATATAACGGGGGTCGCTGCACATTGGTGCGGCGGCCCTTTGGTTTATGCCAAGCAAATGACCACGATACAGTGTGACAATAAAACCACATAAAATATAAGTATAAAATTTTACAAAATCAATTGGGAACCAAACATCGCCCAATACATTACGCACTCCGTAACAAATTTCAACAAAGACGGAGTGTATTATGCGTAAATCCCTTTTAACTCTGGCCGTATTGGCCGCATCGACTGCCGCTTTTCCTGCTTTTGCGCAGGATGCGCGCGCCGATCACTTTAACGGTGCTTATATTTCCATCGTTGGTGACCAATCGATGCAGGAAAACGACCGTGACGAAACCTTGCTGTTCGATACCGACCGCGATGGTGAGTATGACGACGTCGTGCGCACCGTCACCGCGGCCAACGCTTTCGCCCCCGGCTTCTGCGGTGGCTCAGCCAATGGCAACAACGCAGGCGCAGGGTGCAGCAGCGATGAAGACGATTTCGGCGCCTATGGCCGCATCGGCATGGACAAGCGCATGGGCAACATCGTCATCGGTGGCTTGATTGAGGGCGGCAAAAGCTGGGCCAGCGATTCGGTGACTGGTTTCTCCAGCACGCCGGCATCGTACACCTTCACCCGCGAAATCGAATATGAAGCCGCCGCCCGTCTGCGCGCCGGTTATACCCCGGGTGGCGGCGTGTTGTTCTATGTCACCGGCGGTGGCGCTTATGCGAAGCTGGATAACAATTTCACCACCACCAACGGCGCGAACAGCTTTGCCGACAATGGCAAGACCAACGGTTGGGGCTGGCAAGCGGGCGGCGGCGTAGAAGCGATGGTGGGCGACAGCCTGTCGATTGGCCTTGAATATCTGCACACCAGCCTGTCAGATGATGACTATGTCGTCAATGTCGGCGCAGGCACCGCGCCCGCGACCAACCCGTTCCTGCTCAACGGCGGCGGCACCAATATCGTGCGTGAGGACGACAAATTCGACCGTCATGCGGTGCGTTTGACCACGTCGTTGCGGTTCTAAAATTTCACACGTCGGTTCCCAACCAACGCTCTGGGGCAAGGCCGACACGTGAAATGGGGGCGGCGGAGCAATCCGTCGCCCCTTTGCGTGCGCGTTATAGTGTAAGTTCAGCAATCACTTTCGAAATTTCGACAATGTTCGTTTGGCCGGTAAATTCGAATTTCACTTTGCCCAAACCTGAAAACCACATTTCCAATTCGGCATCCAAATCGAAAGTCCCCGCAGTTTCCACCGAAAAGGCCGAAATTTTGCTGTAGGGAAGAGAGGTGAAATCCTTTTTCTTGCCAGTAATTCCCTGAACATTGACCGAAATTATCCGCTTGTTGGTGAAGATTACCCCATCGCGCATGGCCTTGAATGAACCGATGACGTGTTCGCCATTAATCAGCAGATCGGAAATAAGTCCCGCATATTCGTCATTTTGCTTAAGCTTAAAAAAGCTACCATTTTGGAAATCAATCATACTTTCCCCCTTGTTCAAATTTTAGATGGTCACGCCTCCGGCAGGAAGTCCGGCACGCTCAAATACCGCTCGCCGGTGTCATACGCAAAGCCCATCACCCGCGAACCCGCGGGCAATTCCGGCAATTTTTGCGCAATCGCCGCCAATGTCGCGCCCGATGATATACCGATTAGCAAGCCTTCTTCGGTCGCCGCGCGGCGGGCGAAATCCTTGGCCGCCTCGGCATCGACTTGCACCGCGCCATCGATGCTTTGCGTGTGCAGGTTGGAGGGGATGAAGCCCGCGCCGATGCCCTGAATCGGGTGCGGCCCCGGCTGCCCGCCGGAAATCACGGGCGAGGCGGCGGGTTCAACCGCATAGACTTTGAGGGACGGCCAAATCCCCTTCAACGCCTCCGCACATCCGGTGATATGCCCGCCGGTGCCGACACCGGTGATCATATAATCAATCGGCGTGTCGGCAAAGTCGGCGGCAATTTCCTGCGCCGTGGTGGCGACGTGCACCGCTACGTTGGCGGGGTTGTCAAACTGCTGCGGCATCCACGCATTGGGCGTGCTGGCGACCAGTTCCATCGCGCGTTCAATCGCGCCCTTCATGCCCTTTTCACGCGGGGTCAGGTCGAATGTCGCGCCGTACGCCAACATCAACCGCCGACGCTCAATGCTCATGCTTTCGGGCATGACGAGGATGAGTTTATACCCCTTCACCGCCGCCACCATGGCCAATCCGACGCCGGTATTGCCGCTGGTCGGTTCAATAATCGTGCCGCCGGGTTGCAGGCTGCCATCCGCTTCGGCCGCCGAAATCATGGCCAGCGCGATGCGGTCCTTAATCGACCCGCCGGGGTTCGTCCGTTCCGATTTCAACCACACCTCATGGTCGGGGAATAGTCGGGACAGGCGGATGTGCGGCGTGTTGCCGATGGTGTCGAGGACGGATTGGGCTTTCATAGTCGGCTCTCCTTATAGTTGCGCCCCCTAAACTTGGGCATGCTTTTCGCGGGCCTCTGCATCGGCCATTGTGACCTCCACCGGCGGGTCAAATGTCTTGGCCGCGCCCAATTGCGGGAACAACCGGCTCCACAATGCGGTGACCACTATAGCACCCGCGCCGCCCGCGACAATGGCCGCGACGGGTCCGGCGAGCAACGCGAGGCCACCGGTCATCGCATCGCCCAATTCGTTCGACGCGCTAATCGTCACTTGGCTCACCGCGCTGACCCGCCCGCGTTTGTCGTCTGGGGTGTGCAGTTGGATGAGGCTGTTCCTCACATAAACGCTGAACATATCCGCCGCCCCCGCCAGCGATAGGCAGGCCATCGACAGATACAGGTTCTTCGACAGGCCAAAGCCCACCGTCGCCGCGCCGAACACCACCATCGCGATCAGCATGACGTTGCCGACGTTTTTGCCCAGTGGCCGAAAGCTGAAAATCGTCGCCACCACCACCGCGCCGACGGCGGGACTGGCGGCGAGCAGGGAAAGCCCCATCTCTCCCGCGCCCAAGATATCGCGCGCGAACACGGGGATCATCGCAGTCGCTCCGGCCAGGAACATGACGAGCAGGTCCAACGTGATCGCCCCCAACACCAACTTGTTGGTCCACACATAGTGCATGCCATCGATGACTTGGCGGATGGGGTGGCGCGTCTTGTCAAACGCCGCGCGGGCAACTGGCCCGATGGCGAACATGGCGAGCATCGCCACGGCTAACATCACGGCGAAGGCGAAATAGGGTGCGTGCGGCGCTATCGCATAAAGCGGCCCCGCTATCCCCGGGCCAGCGATAACGCCGACCTGCCACGCGATGGTGGACAGCGCGATGGCGCGCGGCAACGATCCGGCGGGGACGAGGTTCGGCGCGAGCGCATTGGCCGCTGGTCCATAAAACGCCCGGCAAATGCCCAACACAACGGCGACGGCATAGATCACGTTAAGCGTGATCGCGTCGTTCATGGTGAGCACGCCGAGCAGCAGCGCGACCGCGACCTGCACCGCCAA
>JBGSSR010000196.1:0-5722 GCA_041736905.1 Sphingomonadaceae bacterium
AGCCGGTGCGCGATGATCAGCGTGGTGCGCCGCGCCGCGATGGCGTCGAGCGTCCCCTGAATGGCGGCTTCCGTGCGCGAATCGAGCGCGCTAGTCGCTTCATCGAGCAACAAAATCGGCGGATTTTTAAGCAATGTGCGCGCAATCGCCACGCGCTGTTTCTCCCCGCCGGAGAGCTTCAAACCGCGTTCGCCCACTTGCGTGTCGAACCCGTGAGGCAGGCTTTCGATAAAGCCCGCAATCGCCGCGCCATCCGCCGCAGCGCGGACTTGTTCCTCGCTCACCGCGTCAATATCGCCGGGCGCGCCATAGGCGATGTTATAGCCGATGCTGTCGTTGAACAGCACGGTATCCTGCGGCACAATGCCGATGGCGGCGCGCAAGGAGTGCTGCGTCACGCTGGCAATATCCTGCCCATCGATCAAAATCCGCCCGCCGGTGGTGTCGTAAAAGCGGAAGAGCAATCGCGCAATCGTGGACTTGCCCGCACCCGACGGCCCGACGATGGCGAGCGTCCCGCCCGCCGGAACGGCAAACGACACGCCCTTCAAAATCGCGCGCTCCGCATCATAGCCGAATCGCACATCCTCAAACGTCACTGCACCGCCGTTGACGGACAGCATTGCGGCATCCGGCGCGTCCTGCACCTCCGGCGTGCGGTCGATCAGGCGGAACATGGCGTCCATGTCGATAATACCCTGCCGTATCGTGCGATACACCATGCCCAATAGGTCCAATGGGCGGAACAACTGCATAAGAAGCGTGTTCACAAACACCAAATCGCCCACCGCGAGCCGCCCCACGCTCCACGCCCACACCGTGAACGCCATCGCGCCCGCCATGGTGAGGTTGGTAATCAACGATTGCCCCACGTTCAACGCGGCCAAGGAGTTCTCCGACTTCACCGCCGCATTGGCATAAGCCTGCGCCGTGCGGCCATAGCGATTCGCCTCGCGCCCTTCTGCGCCGAAATATTTGACGGTTTCGTAATTCAGCAGGCTATCGACCGACCGCGATACGGTGAGGGTATCGAGATCGTTCATCTCCATCCGCAACTTATTGCGCCAATTGGTCACCGCCGCGGTGAACCAGATATAGAGCGCGACCATGACGAGCGTCGCCGCCGCCAACCATGGCGAGAATTTGAACCAGAATATCGCCACCACCGCTGTCAACTCGATCACCGTCGGCGCGATGTTGAACAGCAGGAAATAGAGCATAGTGTCGATGCTCTTCGTCCCGCGTTCGATTACTTTTGTGACTTCGCCGGTGCGACGCGACAGGTGAAACGCAAGGCTTAGGCTATGCAAATGGCGGAACACACCGACGGCGAGTTCGCGCGTTGCCTCCTGCCCCACGCGCTCAAACACGAAATTGCGCAAATTATCGAACAAAACGCCCGAAAAGCGCGCGGTGGCATAGGCAACGACCATCGCAATGGCGACCATGAATGCGGCCTCTTGGCCCGGTGCCATTGCATCCACGGCCTGCCCAAACAGCCAGCCCATGGACAGCGCAACGCCCTTGGACAGCAGGATGAACACGCCCGCGCCGACAATCCGCAGTTTCAAATCTGCACGGCCCGCTGGCCAAAGATAGGGCAGGAACCGGCGCAATGTCGGCCAAATGTCGGGCGTGGGTCCGGTGGTGACGTGGTCTGGTGGCATGGCCCCTTCCCTAAACCCGCCACCGGATAAGGCAAGCGGCGATATGGCCCCGTCGCGCAGCAAAAAAACATGACGCGCACGCAACCATCGCGGCAGAGGCGCGTTAGTCCCCCTATGATGAGTGATACTGCCCCCCAATTGAGTGCGCCGATGGCCGCGTGGAACCGATTTATTGCCGATTATGTGAAATCCGGCCTACCCGATTTGACCAATCGGCAAATGGCCATTTTCCTGCGTGTGGCCATGCAGAGCGGCCCGCATACCGTGCGCGGATTGGCCGCTGGATTGAACTTGTCAAAGCCAGTGATCACACGGGCCTTGAACAAACTGTCCGAACTCGGCTATCTGCGCCGCCAGCGTGATTTGACGGACCGTCGAAATGTCATTATTGCGCCGACGGATAAGGGGGCGCAGTTTCTTGACCACATCGGTACACTCGGAAGGCCCGAACAGGGCGGACAATAACAGCTTTACGCTCTCCGGCCCCTCGTTGAAGCTGGACCCAGCGCACACGCCCTTGCGAGGCGATTTGGCGGACATTGCGTTAGCGGGCAAAGTTTTTGCGCCGCATTATGCTGTGCCTATGCCGATGCGGGTGGTAAGTGCCGCTCCATTGCTTACCGATATGGATGCCGCGTCAGCCGTCTTGGCCAACTTGGCGGAGGGTGCGGAGTTTGCCGCACTCGACATCGTGGGCGGTTATATCTGGGGCTATGTCACCGACAGCGGTTTGGTCGGCTTCGTTGCGAAGGATGCCTTGGTAAAGGTTGGCGCCGCCAAGGACAACCAAGAGTGACGAAGACCGTCTTTATCGACGGCGCGGTTGGCACAACGGGGCTTGAGATTGCCGAGCGGCTTTCCGGACGCCCCGAATTCACCCTCATCACTTTGCCCGATGACCGGCGCAAGGATGTGGCGGCGCGGACCGAGGCGCTGAACGCCGCCGATTTCGCTATCCTCTGCCTGCCCGATGAAGCAGCAAAAGAGGCGGTGGCGATGATTGAAAACACCACCACCCGCGTGCTCGACGCGAGCAGCGCCTTTCGCACGCATCCTGATTGGACCTACGGCTTTGCCGAGTTCGCGCTCGGGCAGCGGGACGCGATCCGCAGCGCCATGCGCGTGACCAATCCTGGGTGCTATCCCACCGGCTTTCTGGCGCTGATTGCCCCCTTGGTGGCACGCGGCTTACTCCCTGCGACATGGCCCTACACATTGAACGCGGTGTCCGGCTATTCCGGCGGCGGCAAGGCGCTGATTGAGCGGTTCGAGCGTGAGGGCGACATCGGCTTTCGCGCCTATGGGCTGGCCATGGGGCATAAGCATGTGCCGGAAATGCAGGTCCATGCGGGATTGGCTCACCCGCCTCTCTTCAGCCCCGCCGTCATTCGCGCCTATCGCGGCATGGTGGTGGAGGTGCCGTTGCAACTTTCCGCCATGACCGGCGCGGCGACGGCGTCGGAATTACACGCCGCGCTCAGCGATCATTACGCGGGCGAGGCGGCGGTGCGCGTGGCCGACAGCGCGGGCATCGATGAAATCCTGCTGCATGAAGGCGCGGTCGCCAATGACGGCATGGACCTGTATGTGTTCGCTAGTGCCGATGGCGCGCAAGTGCGCCTGATCGCCACGCTGGACAACCTTTGCAAAGGCGCGAGCGGCGCAGCAGTGCAGAAGTTGAACCTGATGGCGGGGGGTGAGGACTACGCGGGGTTGCGGCTATAAATCCACCGTCACCCTGAACTTGTTTCAGGGTCCATCGGGCGGATTAGTCCATCGGCCTATGGGCAAACCGAGGGATAGATGCTGAACCAAGTTCAGCATTACGAGAGGGGATCAATCCGCCAGTTTAATCAACCGCCGCTCCACCGGAGCCAGCACGCCGGACAGTTCGTGCCCGCGTTTTAGCACTTGCCCGCCCTCCCCATACAACGTCCACATCCCCTGTTTAGCGCGCAATGCGGGGCGCTTTTCGATGCGGATTTCAGGGCTCTCGGCGGTGCGGCGAAAGGCGCTGAAACTGGCGTAGTCGCGCTCCATATCCATGGCATAATCGCGCCAGTGGCCCGCCGCGACCATACGGCCATAGAGGTTCAATATTTGCGTGAGTTCCGCGCGGTCAAAACCGGTTTGGCTGGGCGGGGTTAACGGCCGCCCACCGCCAGTCGGAAAGGGCGCGACAATGCTCATTCGCTGGTCGTATCGCCCACCACTTTGCGCACGGGAGCCTTAGTGGCGCGGGCTTTTTTCTCTTCGGCCAGCGCGGCGATGACTTTCGACAGGCGCTCAACTTCGCATTGCAGCATCTCGATTTTCTGATTGTTCGGATCAAACAACTCGCTGCACGGTGTGCCATAAGGGACGAAGTCCTGCGTCGCGGGTTTCACCTCGACCAGCGTGCTGCGCGCCGGAATGCCGACCATGGTGGCACCATCGGGCACGTCTTTGGTCACGACCGAATTGGCGCCAATGCGCGCGCCCTTGCCGACCGTAATCGGGCCAAGGATGGCGGCACCCAATGAGATAATCGCGCCCTCTTGTATCGTCGGGTGGCGTTTTCCGCCGACGCCGTTGGTGGGGTTGGTCCCGCCCAGCGTGGCCCCTTGATAAATGGTCACATTGTCATGGATTTCCGCCGTCTCCCCAATCACGACAAAGCCGTGGTCGATGAAGAAATTGCGCCCAATTTTCGCGCCGGGGTGAATGTCGATGGCGGTGAACAGCCGCGCCAAATGGTTGATAAGGCGTGCAATGAAGAACAATTGCGCCTCAAAAAACCAATGCGCAATACGATGCATCCCCAATGCCCAAACGCCGGGATAAAGCAAAATCTCCCACCGCGAACGCGGCGCGGGATCGCGGGCGCGGATGGAATCGAGATAGGCAATCAGGTCATCAAACATCGGCGCACCGTCCTTACCCGCTCTAAATAAGGCACGCCGCGCGCTTTGGGAAGGGGCGGCGCACTTTTTTGGCGCAGCGCGGGTTGTATTCATGGCCTCAGGCGATTAGTTTATGGGCTATTAATCGAATTTATCGAACAACCAAGGCTCCTCCCATGACCGCCTATTTGCCGACATTGAAGCAATTACAATATCTGGTCGCACTGCAAGAGCATGGCCATTTCGGCAAAGCGGCGGAGGCGTGTTATGTAACGCAATCGACCTTGTCCGCCGGTTTGCGTGAATTGGAGTCCCTGCTCGGCGTCATGTTGGTTGAGCGAACGCGGCGCGTTGTGCGCTTCACCCCCCTGGGCGACCGGATTGTGGCGAAGGCGCACCGCATATTGCGCGAAGCCGAGGAACTCGCCGATATGGCGAAATCGGCGGGGGAGCCTTTGTCGGGCGAATTGCGGATGAGCGTCATTCCTACCATCGCCCCTTTCCTATTGCCGCGATTGTTGCCCGCGATCCGGCGGCAATATCCGGACCTGAAATTATACTTGCGCGAGGAAACCAGCGCGGAGGCGTGCCAATCACTGCACCATGGGCAGGTCGATTGCGTGCTGCTGGCGCAGCCCTATGCGTGCGGCGATGTCGATGCGATGGCCTTGTTTGACGACGCGCTGTTCGTCGCCTTTCCGAAAAACGATCCACGCGACCCGCCGGAGGAAGTGGACCCTGCGCTGATTGATGAAAACCGCCTGCTACTGCTGGTCGATGGCCATTGTTTGAAGGACCATGCCCTGTCCGCGTGCAACCGCCCAGAACTGCGCGCATCGGCGACCATGATGGGGACCAGCTTGCACACATTGGTGCAGATGGTGGACAATGGTCTGGGCCTGACTTTGCTGCCCGAAATGGCGATTAAGGCCGGGTTGCTGGGCGGCACCGATGTCGTCGCGCGGCCATTGATGGCGGATCATGCCTATCGTTCCATCGCGCTGGTCTGGCGAAAGAACAGCCCACGGGTGAAGGATTTCAGCCTTTTGGGCGACGCGCTCAGGGCTTTGCATGAAAGTTAGGGCGCGGGTCTAAGGGACGGGCCTAAGGGGCGGGCGTATCCGGCACTGCGGGCGCTTCGATAGCCTGCGGCGCGGCCTGCTCCGCCATCGC